>JAUUYO010000112.1 GCA_030590405.1 Kangiellaceae bacterium | reverse complement strand
GTTATCACTACTGAAACTTGCAAACTTAAGCAAACCCGATAAATGGTTTGTCAATTTTTTAGACACCGCAAAATCCACTTCAGTACCTAAATCAACACCGCCTTCGTCGGTCGAAAAATCATGGTAAATCAACTTAAAGTTAAAACCATTTAACTTGTAAGTACCTTTTAAATAAGTATCTTCTATACCGGCAGCAGGAGTTCCTAAAAAGACATCCGCCCAACCCTGGAATTTATGCAAAGTGGCTAGTGAAGTTGTAAACCCTTGTCCGCCAGCACTATCGCCACCGAGCATTTCGATACCGGCACCAAAAGAAGCATTACCAACTTTATAGCTACCATCAAGCAAATAATAACTGGCATCGTAACTGTTAGGATTATCACCACCGTCAGACTGTTTGGCTAGTTCGACTTTATAAGAAAAATCATTAACTTTTCCAGCATAACTAGCGCCAATAGTATCATTGGAAAGTCCAGTTAAAGATTCGTTATCAATAGAAAAATAATACCCTGATAATTTACCACCAACGAGATTAATATCGGCATTAAGCAAGTGAGTATTATGGGTGTGGTCTCCCGCGCCAACGGTTTCGCCGAAAATTCGATTGACGTTAAAAACGTAAGCATAGTTAAACGAGACATCTTTTGAGAATTTAGTTTTAAGGGTTAAACTATCGTAAGTCTGTTCATTTTGGCGCCAGCCGACACCACCAACATAACGCTGATTGCCGACCAGAATACGTTGGCGGCCAATGGTTGCTTTGGTATCACCAGTGGTATAACGGATAAATCCCTGGTTTAGTTCGGTACCTTCAGGATCAGCAACAATTGGGTATTGACCACGATTAGGCGTGGTTCCCATACCAGAGTTAAAATCGTCTAAACCTATCTCGGTCACATCATCAAACTCAAAAACCGTATCAAGATTATCGGTCCATTTGGTTTTTATTGTTGCTCTGGTTCTCATGGTTGATGCCTGGGCATCGTCTGAAAATCCATCTTGATCAACCGTTTCAATACGATATCGAAAACTCAGATCAATAGTGCTATCAACACCATCTTTTTTTACCTCTTCTGCAACCGCTGCAAAAGATGTCGCTGCAAGAACACTTGCCGCTAGAATATTTATTTTGAATGTTTTTTTCATCTCGAATCCCCTTATAAGGATGTCTCTTTACTACTTAATTATAGAAAAATACGACTAAAATTTAACTGCTTCACACTTCTTTTGAGTGCAGTTGTAATGTACCCCCATAAATTCTCAGTATGTTGATCCACATCAACTATAACGTCACTTTCGAATATTTTAAGGGGCTAATTTCACCTGAAAATCCCTTTTAAAACAAGAGCTAACCATTAAGCGGTATATTTACTCACACAGAACTAATACTAAAGAGGTAGGCTGCTATTTACTCAGAATTCGAGCTAAAATATGACTAAATTAATTAATCGAACAATACTGACCTGGATCAAGGTGCGAAAATTGTCTATTGCGACACAATATTGTAAAATAACGCATAGCGAATAGTTTTATAAGCAGGCAAATAGCAGCCTGAGATAAAAATATTTATGACATACACTCCGAGCAATATTGAACTAAGTCGATAACAATTCTCACTTTGTGTAGCTAATACATACAGTGAGTTCTATTTGATAAGTTTGTATTGCCGCAATAGGCAGATTATTTTTATTAAAAATAATCGACTGTTGCCAGGGTTAAGAGAGAAATCAATTAGCCTCCCGAATTTGGAAAGGAGCTTGATTTATTATGAATCAACCACACCGACAACTTGTCGACCCGCACGGTCGAAAATTTCCTTATCTGCGCTTATCTCTGACAGACGTTTGCAATTTTTCTTGCGACTATTGTTTACCGGATGGCTACCAGTGTGAGAATAAAAAAGATTTTTTATCCCTGAACGAGATAAAAAACACAGTGGCTGCTTTTGCTGAATTGGGCACTCATAAAATCCGATTGACTGGCGGCGAACCGACGCTTAGAAAAGACTTTATCGATTGTCTTAAGATTATCGATAAAACACCAGGTATTGATCAAATTGCATTAACCACCAATGGCTATAAGTTACAAAACAACATCAAATCCTGGGTTGATGCTGGTCTGACTCATTTAAATGTGAGTGTTGACACATTGGATGCTAATTTATTTAATAGTTTAACAGGACACAACCGACTAAAAGAAATTTTACAGGGCATTGATTATGCGCTGACTCTTCCTCTTAAAAAAATAAAACTTAATGCGGTTTTACTTAAAAATATTAACAGCCATCAATTTGATCAGTATACGGTTTTACTAAAAGACAAAGACATCAGTATTCGATTTATCGAATTAATGCAAACGGGTGATAATTTTGATTATTTTAATCGATATCATGTTAGTGCCCAGGTATTAAAGAACTATTTATTTGAAAATGGCTGGACGGTCAAATTAAAAGAAGAAGCTAGCGGCCCGGCGATCGAATACGTTCATCCAGACTATCAAGGAAGTTTTGGTGTCATCGCGCCCTATTCAAAACATTTTTGCGATACTTGCAATCGATTAAGAATGTCCTCGACCGGCGAATTTCATTTATGCTTATTTGGTGAAAAAGGCTTTTCTGTCAGAGAGTTTATGCAATCAAGCTCCCAAAAAGAGATCTTGAAATCTACGTTATGCCAATTATTATCCAAAAAGCGTAAACAGCATTTTCTACACGACAACGATACCGGTATTACACCAAACCTTTCTTCAATAGGCGGGTAATCTTTTTCCGCTAACAATTAGCCTTTATAAGAAAACATATGAACGATAACAAAGAAAATCCCTACACAAAAAATTACATGGTCGATTTTTGCGAGGCTATCGACTTTATTAGCCAGCAAGAAATCACGCTCCAGGAAGAACCTGTAAAACTAGAAAAATCCCAAGGCAGAATTTTAGCAGAAGATATTTTTTCGTCGGAAACAATACCGCCTTTTGATAACTCGGCGATGGATGGCTACGCGGTTAACGAAATTGACTTGCAAAACGCCTCAGATGAGTCTCCAATAACATTAGAACTTATCGGTTTAACTGCGGCAGGCGATCCACCGGCCTCGCCACAAGCAACCAAAGACACTGCCTGGAAAATAATGACTGGCGCGGCAGTGCCTGACGGCTATAATTCAGTTATTCCTGTAGAAAACACATGCTTAAAAGAATATCGTGTCCGTTGTTTTTCCAAACCCGCTTGTGGCGCACACATTCGTTCAAGCGGAGAAGACTTTATAAAAGGGCAGAAAATTTTAGCCAAAAACACCCTGATCAACGCAAATCGAATAATGGCCTTATCATCATTGGGTATCGCTAGTCCTTTGGTTTACAAGCAGCCAAAAATAGCCGTATTTTCCACCGGCAAAGAATTAGTTGATGACCCTGAGCAAGCACTAAAAGCAGGTCAAATTAGAAATTCTAATATGCCTTACATCCTTGCTTATTTAAATGACTTACCTGTCAGCGCATTTAACGCGGGAACCAATTATGATGATGTAGAAGGTTATCAAACAGCCTTACAACAAGAGCTAGACAAAGGCACGGACATTATTATTAGCACTGGTGCAGTTTCTATGGGCGATTTTGATTTTATTCCACAGACAATTATTAAAATGGGTGGCGAAATTATTTTTCATAAAGCAAAAATAAGACCAGGCAAACCCGTCTTGTTTGCTCGTTTTTCAAACGGCACTTTTTATTTTGGTCTGCCGGGAAATCCAATATCAGCAACCATTGGACTACGTTTTTTTGTGACTCACCTTATCAGATTAATGCACAGCTTTGAGACGGAACAACCTCAATCAGTAAAACTTAGCAACGATGTTACCAAGAAAAAGGGCTTCCGCTCTATTCTTAAAGCAAGTAAGCAAGTAAATAAAAATGCAGAGCAAGTAGCAACCGCTTTAAAGGGCCAGGAGTCATTTAAAATACACCCGTTACTGGATGCAAATGGTTGGCTTGTACTAGACAAAAACATACAAACAGCTAGTCAAGGTTCGGTTGTCAGTTTTTACCCTTCTCTACCGAAATTTAATTAGTTTAGGTCAATTTATTTTATGTATATTCGTATTCAAGATAACGGCATTCGATACCGCATTAGCCGAGATGAGGCAAATGAACTTTTAGAAGGTAAGCAATTAACTGAACAATTGTCTTTGTCACAAGAGATACAATTAACTTATCAAGTGCTATTAACAGACAAGAAAAACAGTTTCAAATTCAATCAACAAGAAAACAGTTTTAATTTGAGAATTGCAAAAACTGATTTAGAAAAAGAAATATCAGAAAGACCGAGTAAGAAAGGGATCCTGTTTTGCCAGACATCAAATAACATAGCACAAGATTACTCTTTAGAAATTGATGTCAAAAAAAGTAAAACTAAAGATTAATACTGCCAATTCGATTTTATTCTTCTACAATGGCATTTTAATTGCGCTCCTGGCTTTAATTAAATCAAGTAGGGTGGGCAATCTCTTCTGCCCACGCTGGATCTTTAAATTTAACGAAAATGGTGGAGATGCTTTCTCGTGCAAAAATTAGATGTCGTAGAGCGATTATTCCCTCTGATCCTTAACGGAGATAAAACATCTACGATTAGATTTAGAGAGCGGCGTATACATGTAGGCCCAATGGTTTATTGGTCCGATGGGTGTTCTGAAAGAACCGCCACGGTTTGGGTTAAACGGTGTACCGATTTACCACTGCTAGAAGTAGCTGAATATTTGGAAAAAAAAGAGGAATGGCCTGATGAAATGATGCTTGAGGGTATGCGTGTTCATTATCCATGCATTCAACTGACAGATCTGGTACAAGTAATTGAACACTTCAGCCCCAAACAGTCACTGCCGTATTTAGCAAAAATAAAAGGTCTCGCGTAGTGGCAAGCCCCATTTCTAATTGCTTGATTGAAACGTGTTCGCAATAGCAAAACAGTTGTTCCAACCACGCAAATACAAACCTGATTTATATAGCTGGTAGCGCATGTTCATGCCCCCATTACGGTTTGTTAATACACGAACCTGCTGTTTAAATTTGTGCAGTTTTCTTATATGCTATTTGCATCTTGCCATGTCAGTCTATTAGACCGCGTCACTTCCCCACTATATCACTTCTGGGTTTTACTACAAAAGCGGTAAAAAACGCCCACTAACTCAACCTAACATATTGAATTATAAGGAATTGAACCGCACCTTTTTTTGGGTCTTTCACAAAGTTTATAGTTAGTCCTGTTTAGCCGCTTCAATATATTTATATAATGTTGGCTTAGAAATCCCCATCATCTGGCAAATCTGTTTTATTGTATGCTTTTTTTCTTCATACAACTTCACCACTAAAGCCTGCTTGTCTCTATCAAGAGATTTTGGTCTGCCGCCTTTTCGTCCTCTGGCACGAGCTGCCTGAAGCCCTGCTTGAGTTCTTTCACGGATTAAGTTACGTTCAAATTCGGCTAGCGCATCGAAGATATGGAAAATGAGTTTGCCTGAACTTGACGATGTATCAACTGCTTCTTGTACGCTTTTCAGCCCAATACCTTTTGATTCCAGCAGTGTCACCATTTCAATGAGATCTTTCAGCGAGCGGCTCAAACGATCTAATCGCCACACCACGATGGTGTCACCGGTACGAGCATAGCTTAATGCTTCTTGTAGACCTGGGCGTTCCGCTTTCGCACCACTGATCTGATCCTCCAAAATACGATCACATCCAGCTTTTTTGAGCGCATCCATTTGGAGATCAAGGTTTTGATCGTCAGTTGAGACTCTGGCGTAACCAATTAGCATAAATCGTGACTCAAAAGTTAATATACTCATTAATAGTAACTATATATTAACCATGATAACTTTACCGAGTTAATTGACTCAATAAATCTTAATTTATGGTTAGTGTTTTGGATTTTTGTGATGAGTAAAGAAAACGGACGTTTATTTTACTCTTTTATTGATATTAAAGTAGATGTATAATTTAGTTCTATACCGAGATAATGTTGTAGGGTCAATTTTAGTTGAAGTGGGGAGTTACCTCATAGCTACCTAAAATGCCAACTTTTCAAAGCATAACAAGACTGATGGGAGAAATAATGATGCAATTAATTAATGATGAAACGATACGAGCAGAGAACTTAAAGTTGAGAGGAACGTTGGCGAGAGCTGTTGGTGACACAGTGACTCAAAACGGTATGACGCAGATTGAAGCCGCCAAACACTTAGGGATCTCTCAGCCAAGAGTCAGTGCATTACTAAAGGGTCATTCAAGCGAGTTTCGTATCGATGCATTGGTTAATATGGCGCTTAAGTTACGGCTCAACCTCTCTCTTGAAATTAACAACGATATGCAACTGGATGTCATGACACCAGAAGGCGTACTAGATAGAATGTGTGACTCCATTTTAAGAAAAGATACCGTGGCGTTTATGGATGACGTTCAACTTTTTTGGGGGAAAGAGTGGCCGCTTTCGTCTATTCCTGATCCACATGAAAAAGACACTTTAAAATATGCACTTAAAGCCTGCTTTGTTGAACGCATGGCCGAAGTATGGGAAGAGCCGCCAAAATCACAGAAAACTGTATTACCCGCCTGGTGTTTGCGAGTCCCCGCAGTACAGAAAGACTTCTCTGTTATCCCTGATGAATATCGAGAATTTTATGAAGGTGATTTAGTTTCAGCCATTTTTAGTAAGCGTAATATTTTTGCGCCACGCGACTTCATGTTTTTTGTCTAAGGCAATTTTATGTACCAATATTCCAGTACCGGTAAACAAATCAGCATCCAATTATTAACCAAGGCACTTAATCGTCTGGGTGAATTGTTAAAGATGGAAAATAAAAGACTTGAAATGACATGTTGCGGTGGAATTATTAGCCTGATGCATTTTAGGTCGAGAATGATGACACAGGATGTTGATGCTATTTTCCCCGCCAATCCAGCCAATAAAGAGTTACTCGTTCGGTTAATAAAGCAAGTCGGGGGAGAAAATGGTTTGTCTATCGATAACAAATCGCTTTGGTTTAATGACAGTGTTAGCTTTTTTGGTCTGGAAACTCAGTCTAAAGTCGTTATCTTTCAACATCCGTATCTGGTATTGAAAGCCGCTGCCTGGGAAGAGTTATTAGCACACAAAGTCCATGCCTCACGTCACGACAAGGATATTCAAGATGCGGTACTGATATTGAAAGAAATTAAGGGAAAAGATAAAGAGCAAATTTATATTGATGTAAAAAAGTATTCTCCCTTTGTGCCCCATGTTCCAGAGCCGCTATTGAGAAAACGTTTTGAGGGAGTCTGGAAAATCGCTTTTAAATAGAGCACTGCAATCGAGATAGACGCACACCTCTGTTCAGAAATTACTATAATATTTTGTCGCTAAATTCACTTGGCTTTAGGATGATGGATTTCATGGCAGTGCCGATCTTGGCCGCGTTATTTAAATACGCGGCAACCAGAAAGCAAGGCTGAATAAACAAATAAGAATAATAACTATGACAAAACTAGCAATCCTTACACCAAAAGAACAACGCGCCTTTGATACACCGCCAAAGTTTCACAAAATCGACAGGCCACGTCATTTCTCAGTATCGCCAGAAATCAGGCGATTAGGCTTTAACAAGTTGAGAACAGACATTAACCGGGTTGGATTTATACTTCAGCTCGACTACTTCCGAGCCTCAGGGAAATTCTTTGTTGCAGGGGACTTCCGTAAACGAGACATTCAATACGTTTGTAAAATGCTGGAAATCAATAAAAAAATAGACATCCGACTTTACAGTGAAACTTCACGTAAGAATCACAGAGACACCATATTGTCGCTATCAGGCTGGACGCTACCCGATGAATCTCATGATAGAAAATTAATATCTCAGGCTCAGTGGTTTATCGAGCAACAACTTTCCCCTCGAAAGGTCATTAAAGCACTGGTTGAATACTGTTGGAATAATAAGCTAATCATCCCCACCTATAGCAAGCTTTCTACTTACATCACGGATCACTTCAACGAATATGAAGAACAGTTGCTTGGCATCATAGAAAGTGGGCTGACCCGAGAGCAAGATGATTCACTCCAAACACTTTTCAATCCAGTAGATAAAGATCGTCCTCTTGCACGCCCACCCATTACAGGTTTGAAGGCTATTAGTCAGTCCGTTAAGCCAGGAGAGATCCAGAAAAATATTGAAGTTTTCGATAGTGTAAAAAACTATCATTTTGCCTTCAAGACATTAACGCATAACCTACAACTAACAGACCAGGCAACGGAGTACTTTGCAACTTGGGTTCAAAAAGCACAAACCTTTCAGTTAGCAAGTTTTTCCAATCCGCACAAGGCTTATCTGCATATGCTAGCCTACTTAAAACATCAGTTTTACTTACGGCATGACACCCTTATTGACATCTTTCTAAAATCAACGTTGTCGGCAAAGTCTCAGTTAACGACAAAGTTGCAAAAAATTGAGAACGACGAACAATCTGGCCGCAATACAGCAATAAAGGCAGTTTCAAAATCAAATAAGAATTTAACCAAATTCAGAGAGCGGGTCATTGAGATTGTCACGCAAGCGCCACTTACCGAAACGGAGGTCGTTCGACAGCTCGAAAAGCTTATCGGAGAAAGTTTAAAATCCTATGATGAAAAAGAGCAGGAACGCATTCGTGAAATGGAGGCGTTTCTTGCTGATTTAACCGGAAATAACCGTTATTTTGATATTATAGAGTCATTATCTCTTCGGTTGCAGCGTCGAGTATCCAATATACTAAAAGCCTTGGAGTTTTCGGATCGAAGCACTAACAAGGAATTACTCGAAGCAATCGAACATTTCAAATTAATGGACGGCGATGTGGGTCACAACCCACCTCTGGCGTTCCTAAAAGAAGACGAGCGTGAAGCCGTTCTTCAGAAAGAAGAATTCCGAGTTTCGCTTTACAAGGCCCTGCTATTTGCTCATATTGCTGACGACATTAAGTCAGGGCAACTCATCTTCGATGCAACTTATAAATACAAAGGTATATTTGATTATCTCATCGATGAAGAGACCTGGTTAAGGGATCGAGATAAACTACTACAGGCGGCAGGGCTTGGGGAGTTTAGTGATGTTTCCGAGGTCTTGGATGGATTACGGGAAAAACTCAGCCTTAAGTACCGAGAGGTCAATACACGATTAGCCGCCGGTGATAATCCATACTTCCAGCTCGATAGTAACAACAAGCCCAAGGTCAAAACACCGAAAATAGATAACAGTGATTTTGGCTTTGTTGGTGACACGCTTATGCAGAATGGCTACGTCCCTATCCAAAAAATCTTGGCGGATGTTAACCAAGTGTGTGACTTTAAATCCAGCTTTACACACTTCTCCAACAAGCACAAAAAAATGAAACCCTCGTTAGATGTGCTGTTAGCCGGTCTTCTTGGCAAGGGATGTAACTTAGGGTTAAATCGGATCGCTAATATCTCTGTGGGGATTAGTGAAGATATCCTTAATAACACAGTTACCTGGTTCTTTGATCTTAAAAACATTCAAGCGGCCAGCGACAACATTGTTAGCTATATCGATAAATTGTCTTTGGCTAACGCATACCGACATGACACCAACCAGTTGCACACCAGCAGCGATGGACAGAAATACTACGTGGCTGTTGATTCTTTGAATTCTGCCTATTCATTCAAATACTTTGGCAGTGATAAAGGCTCCACTGTCTACACCTTCATAGATGAGCGCCAAGCACTTTTCTATTCGACCGTAATAAGCGCATCTGAGCGAGAAGCAGCGTATGTTCTCGATGGCATAACCCACAACGATGTTGTGAAGAGTGATATCCATAGCACTGATACGCATGGGTTTACAGAGTCAATATTTGGTGCAACTCACTTTATGGGAACATCATTTGCCCCACGTATAAAAGGACTTGGAAGCCAAGCCATCTATGATTTTGATAGCAAGAAAACACACACGACAGGGCCACTTAATAAAACCAAGTCGGGCAATCAGGCAGAAGTTGATCAAAGATAACTGGGAGGACATGTTACGTTTTATGGTGACTATCAAACTGAAAAAAGCATCAGCCTCCCGGCTTTTCTCCAAGCTTAATTCCTATACCAAGCAAATCCCCCTGTATAACGCACTTAAAGAGTTTGGCCGCATCATGAAATCGCACTTTTTGCTAACGTATTATGACGATGTGGAATTGCGCCAGCGAATTGAAAAGCAGCTTAATCGTGTTGAATTATCTAACAAGCTCGCCAAAGCAATATTTTTTGCAAACAATCAGGAAATACAAGAAGGCGAGAAAAATGAACAGGATCTAACTGCTGCTTGTAAAATGCTCATTCAAAATGCCATTGTCTTGTGGAATTACCTCTATTTATCGGAGTATTTGGTAAATCTAAAGGATGTCGAGGAACGCGCTAATGCAGCTCAATCAATCCTTAATGGCTCTGTTCTGACTTGGCGTCACATTAACCTTCATGGGGAGTATGACTTTACCAGAGATTCGGCAAATGATGATGAATTCGATTTGGATCGGATATTAGCTCTATCGATTGCTTGATAATTGTACTTATGCAGAGTGGGAACTGATAAAAAAGATAGGCGTCATTATGTTATATATCAGTAAGTTAAAGTGGGTGAGCGTAACTTCTCAATAAGTCGGGGCATGATCTAATTTTCGGTTTCCACGTTTCTGCACTGAATTCAATATTCGAGTAGGTGGCTGCACTGGTAGATGAAGCTCAAATTTTGATGGCGGCACGCT
>JAUUYO010000308.1 GCA_030590405.1 Kangiellaceae bacterium | reverse complement strand
TTTACCTTTGCCTTCATCACCCCACTGGGTGCCTAAAACGACAATGTTTTTTGATGTACTGGAATTATTAGCCATAATAGTAGAATTTCGTCATTTGGCAGGAAACCGCGAATTGTACTCTCATCGGCAAAGAATTACCGCTTTTTTGTGGCTTTTTTTAGTCGATTGTCAGGGAGGAGAGTAACAAAACCAGGATGGTGTCCAGAAGGCCACCATCCTGTTTACAAAGGTAAAAAACTACTTAGCTTTGGGATTTTTTAAGTATTTAAAGAAATCGCTATCCGGACTCACCACCATAATATCGCCCTTATTACTAAATGATGCTTTGTAAGCATCCATACTTCGCAAGAAGGCGTAAAACTCGGGATCTTTATTGTAAGTATCCGCGTAGATTTTTGCAGCTTCGGCATCGGCTTTACCGCGAGTGATTCGAGCATACTCATCCGCTTCAGCTAAGGTTCTTAAAACATTGGCGTCGGTTTTGGCTTTAACGATATTACCTTGCTGCTTACCGTCACTGCGAATCAAGACCGCTTGAGCACGACGTTCCGAGATGATTTGCTCATAAACATTTTTGAGTACTCTGGAAGTATAATTAACCTTTTTAACTCGGATATCAACCACTTCTAAACCATATTCAGGCACTTTGGAATTAACAAAGGTTTTAATATCCCCCATTAACTCTTCCCGCTCGCCAGAAATCGCTTGCTCCAAAGTCCGTTTACCAAACTGGTTTCTTAGTCCATTATCGACAAAGTCTTCGATAAAGCCTTCTGCCTTACGAAAATTTCCATTGGTTCGAATATAAAATTTGGCGAAATCTGTGACTTTCCATTGAACATATGTATCAACGTCCAGAAACTCTTTGTTCTGGGTAGTAAACACATCAGGACTGCCATCCATTAATTGCACACGGGTATCGAGTAATACCACAGTATCAACAAAAGGCATTTTAAAATGTAATCCCGGAGAATAAACCATCGGAACTTTTTCCGCGTCCCTGACGACTTTTCCAAAGCGCAAGATAAGCCCTTTTTCGGTTTCTTCTACGATATAAATCGACTTAGACAGACCGATAAAAACGACCAATAGAATAATGATGCTAAATAGGCTTTTATTTGACATTGTTAGTCTCCCGGTTTTTTTTCATTATCTGATCGAGCGGCAAGTAGATCATATTGTTGCCGCCTTCGGCATCGATCATTATTTTGCTTGAGTTGGACATGACTTCTTCAACGGTTTCTAAATAGAGACGGGTACGGGTCACTTCGGGTGCCGCCTGGTATTGTGGTAATAACTGCTTAAACCTGGCCACCTCACCATTGGCTTTTGCCAAGATAGTCGCTTGATAAGCATCCGCTTGTTGCCTGGCTTTTTCAGCATCGGCTTTGGCTAATGGCAACTTCTCATTTTCGTAAGCTTCAGCATCTTGAATTTCACGTTTGGCATCTTGCGCCGCGCGATTGACTTCTTCAAAGGCTTCGTTGACTTCTCTTGGCGGTCTCACTCGTTTGAGCGTGACGGTTCTTACATTGAGGCCACTTTTGTACTGTGCCAGCACTTGCTCAATTTCGACTTTCAATTCGTCTTGAATTCTTTCTTTGTCGGTGGTCAATATTGCATCAACGTTTGAGGCACCAACAACCTGGCGCAACGCACTTTCAGAAGCCTGGTCTAAAGTGCCTTCAACATCCCCCAACTTAAAAAGATAATCTTCTGGCGATGCGATCTGGTACTGAATGCCCACATCTACCTCAACAATATTGATATCTTTGGTGAGCATCACTCCGCTAACAGACGCATTACGCATTTCATCGGTATTCACTTTGATCACTTTTTCGATGCCTCTTGGCACCCAACCAAGGCCTGCGCCAACGGTACGATCATATTCACCAAAATGCAGCACAACCCCCTGCTCTGCTTCATCAATGGTGTAGATCCCTGTAAAGCCCCAAACTAAACCAATAATAATCAAACCAATAGTGATGAAAGCTTTTCCACCGCCTGACGAACTCTTACCACTTCGTCCATTACCACCACCAAAAAAACCAGTGATTTTTTTAACCAATTCATCCAGGTCTGGTGGACCATCCTGTTTTTTACGGTTGCCCCAAGGGTCTTTATTATCATTATTACCTGGCTGATTCCAAGGCATAGGTTTCTCCAATTGATGGATTTGTTAAATTTAAGTTTATCTTTATTCTATTAAAATTAACCGTAAAAGGTTAATCATCTACCACTGAGAAATCGGGAATTTCTCCGGTGCAGCATCGTTCCAGGCGTTTATTACTTTGGCGATTTAATCGTCGCCAATCGGCCGCGTCAATTTTGATTTGTAAATCAATTTCGCCGTTTTCGGTTACCGATTCACCAGTGATCACATGCAGATCGTAAAGCTCACTGCGAATATCTAGATCTTGGGGTAAAATCAACAAATTCAAGTCTAACCATTCGATTTCTAACTGCTGACCAATAGTTTGTAATACTAATTCCAATCCATCACCAGATTTACCTGAGCACCAGACTTTAGCAACCACCTCATTGGTTCCTTTGCCGGACATTGCCCTCCCTTCGACTTCTGCTTCAATCTTGGGTTGTAACGGCTCGATCAGGTCAATTTTGTTATATACCTCGATCACCGGTACCTCACCAGCACCAATGGATTCCAGCACATGATAGACCTGTCCGATATTGTCCTCTTTTCTGATATCTGATGCATCGATGATATGTAACAAAATATCTGCCTGGCGACTTTCCTGCAAGGTTGCTTTAAAGGCAGCCACCAGATCATGGGGTAAATGACGAATAAATCCAACTGTGTCGGATAATATCACTCTTTGTCCCGGAACGATTTCTACCTGACGATGAGTCGGGTCCAATGTAGCAAATAATTGATCGGCGGCGTAAACCTTGGCATCGGTTAGCCGATTAAAAATGGTCGACTTACCGGCGTTGGTATAACCCACCAGTGCAACAGTTTGAATATTGCCGCGTTTTCGAGCCCGGCGACTTTGCTCCCGTTGTTTTTCAACTTTATCGAGTCGTTTACGGATATTTTTGATCCGGTCACCGAGTAATCGTCGATCGGTTTCTAGTTGAGTTTCACCAGGGCCGCGCAAGCCGATCCCGCCCTTTTGTCTTTCCAGATGGGTCCAGCCTCTGACCAGCCGGGTGGATAAATGACGCAATTGGGCTAGC
>JAUUYO010000172.1 GCA_030590405.1 Kangiellaceae bacterium | reverse complement strand
GATTTCATCGCCTAATCAATATCAAACTCGCTCCCCCTCTCGCGCTGAAACCCGCAAGAGCCGCACAGAAAAAAAATACAGCCCACAGCAGTCATTGGCTCAGCAGGAAAAAACATCAGAGCGACTGGAGCAAGATCAAATTCAAATAAAATTATTTGAAAGTGAGATAGAACCTTTTAAATTTAGTTTACTCGAAAGTGGTCATTTTGTAGTTTATCGACAAGTCTGGAGGAATAACCGGCGAGTGATCCAGGGAGCTGTTTTATCTGCACAAAACTTTCTGGATGTTGCAATAAAAAAACTCTACCAACAGTCGCCATTGTCTGATGTGGCAAGTCTGAAAGTCTATTATGCCGCTGAGTTAATTAAAACCTATAATGGGCAAGCAAAAGCTAAAAGCTACTCGACCAGCTCCCATCAACCGATGCAAGATGAAGTATTATCGGTGATTAGCTTAACTGAACCCTTTGCTCAATTTTCTCTGGATTTCAGAGTGATCCACATGCCGATCGGTGTTGGTGCTGCTTTTATCAAAATGGTTGCTGGCAGTCTCATTTTAATCCTGATCCTTGGAACCTATTTTCTCTACCGGTTAACCCTTAGGCAATCCAACTTAGTCCAGCAACAGCAAGATTTTGTTTCTTCCGTTAGTCATGAGTTAAAAACGCCGTTAACTTCCATTCGGATGTATGGTGAAATTCTCAAACAGGGTTGGGTGAGTGATGAAAAAAAGGAAGAATATTATGATTATATTTATACCGAATCGGAGCGGCTCTCACGGCTGATCGCCAACGTATTGCAAATTTCAAAAGTCAGTCATAATGCACTCGACCTCAATCTCGTTGAGGTTGAAATTTCAGAATTGGTGAGTCTTATTCGTTCAAAAGTCGATTCACAAATCGCACAAAGTGAATTTTCTTTGCAAATATCGGTTGATCCGCAATTGAGAGCCTTATCGTTAACAGTCGACTCAGATGCTTTCGTGCAAATTATTATCAACCTGGTCGACAACGCCATAAAATATTCCGCTAAAGCGGAGCCAAAACATATCGATATTCAATTTACTTTGAGCAGTAAAAAACGAATAGATGTCTCAGTGAGAGATTTTGGCCCTGGCATATCCAAAGAGCACATCAATCAGGTTTTTGATTTATTTTATCGAAGTGGTAATGAATTAACTCGTGAAGTGGCTGGTACTGGGATCGGTTTGGCACTAGTAAAAGAATTAGTCGTCGCTATGGGGGCAAAAATAACAGTCTGTAGTCGTAAACCAGGTGCTGAATTCATTGTCAGCTTTTCCAGAGCTGATTAAGATAATTAGCATCATAAATCACTTTTTTAGGTGTAAATCCAAAAATACCCTGTATTTAGTAAAAATATCATCAATTTGTTTGATTCTATGGCCTGATATGCTAGCCAGCAACAACCACTTTTGGTATCATCCCCCGCCTAAATTTTGAGCAATTAATTATTTTTGTGAATAACCTAAGAGGATATTTGAGTGGATCGTGAGGAATTAGAGTTACAGTTAGAGGTTTGGAAAGACTTAGCAATTAGCAAGCAAATGTTAATTGGAGCCGCAGCTGATGCTCTTGGTATCAAATCAGAATGCAGCATGGATGAAATCAAAGAAGCCTTTGAAAGCGCCACTAAGCGTGCGACTGAGGCGGATGCAATCGTTGAAAAAGCGAAAACCGATGCTCACAAAGCGATTTCTGAAATGCAGGCAAAGGTTAAGGCAAGTGACATTGCCCATACTAAAGCGATGGATGAAGCTGAAAAAGCTCATGAAGGCAAACAAGCGGCAGATCATCGGGTTAATGCTGGTCGTGAAGCCAATGCTGATGCGCTTAAAAAAGCCAAAGCGGAAATTGTCGAGAAAGATAAAGCTCTCAAGCAAATTAAAAAAGTTCTGCACGATTCGCCTGAAAACGTGATTAAGAAATTAAAGGCTTTAAAGAAAGAAAAAATGGACGAATCGAATCTTCGCAAAAAAGCCGAAGAAGATGCCAGAAAGCAAAAGAAGGACCGACAAAAAGCAGAACAAGATTTTAAAGACCTGGAAGATTCTCTTGCCCAGTGTGCTACCTTAGTTGAGCAAACGCGTGAGCTAAAAACCTTTAGTGAAGGGCAATATGATCAATTAAAAGACCTGGTTGAAGATAAAAAGACCCTTGATAAAGTCCCAGCCCTGGACGAAGATCTACTTGAAGCTATTGAAAAACTGGCTGGTAAAGAAGACGAAGAAAAGGATGACGATTCTAACAAAGGCGCTAAATCTGCGAAAAAGAAAAAGCCCGCTCGTAAGAAAACTAAACGAAAATAATGTTTCGGTTGAATTTATAAAAAAAGCGACTTTAAGTCGCTTTTTTTATGCTAAAATCCGCTCCGAGGGTCAACCGAACAGTCGCCGCTTATTATCTTTGTGATTAATAGGGGGAGGAAAGTCCGGACTTTATAGAGCGGAGTGCCAGGTAACGCCTGGGCAGTGTAAACTGACGGCAAGTGCAGCAGAAAATAAACCGCCTGTTAATGCTTGTCATTGATCGGTAAGGGTGAAATGGTGCGGTAAGAGCGCACCGCACTGGTGGTAACATTCAGTGGCAAGGTAAACCCCACTCAAAGCAAGGCCAAATAGGGTTCCTGTATAGTTTGCGCAAGCAAGCTATTAAGGCGTGGCTCGCGTTGGAACCGGGTAGGCTGCTTGAGCCATGGAGTGATCCATGGCCTAGATGAATGACTGTTCAAGACAGGATCCGGCTTATAGGTTGACCCTCTTTTATATTGTAAAATATACATGCCTCCCTCCCTTATCACTCACTTTAATAAACTCGTGTCTCTGTAATGCGTTGGCCATTAATTATGTTTTGATTCATAACTATGTTTTGACTCATAACTATGTTTTGACTCATAACTATGTTTTGACTCATAACTATAATTGCCTTTCCGTAGTATCTTCCTGATAAATGGGGTTCTGAGTAGCAGCCCGAAACGAAACATTAAGGAGTAATTGCAAGAAAAACATTCTTGTTAATCCCATCTTTATACTAAACTATTTTAGGGACTCTTGCTCTTTCATAGTTCAACAGCCCTTAGGAGCCTGTCCGAGAATAGGAAACCTCGTTACGGTCTCTATTCTCGGACAGGCTTCTAGACAAACAAAAAATAAAAGTGATGGCTCTCTACAATATTAGTCAGACAATCAAAGGATATATCGATGTGGTGGCAATCAAGAAACTTAGAAGATAAAGCTGAAATTCAACTATTAAGACAAAAGAATAGGCTGTTGGAGCGGGACGCTGAATTATTCCATAAAATAAGAGAAGTTTCTAATATGCAACGAGATTATAGTCTGTCTCAGGAGAAAATCCATACTCAGCTTCATGAACAACTGCTAGATGGGGGGGTGACGATTAGTAAAATCAGAGACTCGGTTGCTAGTTCGTTCCAAAAATTAGAAGACGAAAGCCTTCAACTGAAAGAATCGATTGCTAGTTTCGACCTGATCCATGAATTAATCTCTAATATCGCTGGAAGTATCGCTGAGATCAAGCAAAAAACCAGTGATACTGGCATGTCGGTTGATTCATTGAGTAAAAGTGGTCTGGCGATAGAGCAGTTTGTCTGTCAGATCCAGACGATATCTGATCAAACAAACCTGTTAGCGCTTAACGCGGCGATTGAAGCCGCCAGAGCTGGGGAACAAGGGCGAGGGTTTGCGGTTGTCGCTGATGAAGTTAGAACGCTTGCTCAAAAATCAGCCATAGCGTCTGCCGAAATTACCCAAATTGTTGCAACCATTACCGAGCAAACCTTGCATACTCAAATACAAATAAAGGATAGTGAAAATTCTGCAAATCTTTTATTTGGCGAAACAAATAACGTTCAAGCTATTATGAACGATATTACCAAAGTCTCGAAAATCATGTTTGAAGTAATAGAGAATTCTACTCATCTGAGTTTCTTGCAAACGGTTAAACTGGATCATGTCACTTGGAAGTCTGAGATATACAGAGCCGTATGGGGTCTATCTAACAAAACAAAGGATGACTTTGCTGATCACCACCAATGTCGCCTTGGTAAATGGTATTATCAGGGTAAAGGTTTACAATTTAAGCATGAACCTTCATTTAAGCGTTTAGAAAAACCACATGCGAATGTCCACAAGAAGGGTATTTTAGCAATAGAGTGTTTTATGTCGGGTAATAAAGAGGGGATTTACGCAAGCTTGGCGTTAATGGAAGAAGCGAGCAATGAAGTGGTTGAGTGCCTGTCTAATTTAGAGACCTGTACAGCAAAACCGATGCGATAGATAAGATGCTAAATAACTTTCAAAATGTTTTTTGTGAATATTGCCTTCTTGTTGTCATTTCTTTTCTCCAGTTAAGTGATATTGTCTCTTAGTTGAGTTGTATCAGCCTATTAAACCACGTCAGTCTATTAGAGCATATCACACGCCGCTGGCTAAAATGTCGCCTTACCAACCAACCAACCAACCAACCAACCAATCAATCAGTAAATCGATCAATTTTATCCTGTATCAAAAACCTGCGCACTTTACTATTAGGCGGTTATTTATGGTCTGGTTGAGGCATAGAGTTGACAGATCTTCTATAAATGAGTTTTTTGCCAAAACTTATTGTTAAATCTAGATAAAATTGATGCTACTCCCCGTACTTAATGTATTACTTTAAGTTTGTATCTTAACTGTATGAATTTATATCCTATTTATAAGGTTTTATTAGACAGATTATGTGAGGTGCGTCTAAGTCCTTGTCCTACAAGCAATATTCGCCAATTATTCGCAGGTCTTTTGCTTGACAAAGCACTGTCTGACTACCTATAGTTCACACTAGTGGAGAAAAGTGTCTTTTTGTGTCTTTTTGTGTGTCAGGGTGATTTATTGCAATATTTCATTTTATCGCAAAAAGGAAAGGTCGTTCAATTGATCATTGAGCGTCCAAAATAGGGGGAATATCCCCCGTCACAGGGTTAAAAAAGTGTTTCGCGGAGCAAATTCAATCAATTTAGATTCAAAAGGGCGTATTGCTGTACCAGCAAAATATCGTCAATGCATTACTGAATCTACTGCTTCCCACATGATTATCACCTGTGACCCCTATGATAGCTGCTTATTAATCTTTACCCTGGAACATTGGGAAAGCACAGAAGCCGATCTCCAATCTCTCTCCAATTCGAAACCTCTCCACAGACGGTTAAAACGTATCATGTTATCTCACGCTACTGAAGTAGATATGGATGCAAATGGACGACTTTTAATACCAGGCGTACTGCGCGAACGAGCGAAATTACAAAAAGATGTGATGTTGATCGGTCAAGGTAAAACATTCCAGTTATGGGATGAAAATCATTGGCATAAACTGGTTGAAGAAGATATGGCAGTTATGTCTAGCGATGAGCTGGACAGTGACGATTTGCCAGATCTTTATTATTAGACGATGGAAAATTTAACCTCACATACCACCGTTTTGTTACACGAAGCGGTTGACGGACTGAATATTAAGCCCGATGGCATTTATTTGGATGGCACTTTTGGCCGCGGTGGGCACAGTCGGCTAATTTTGCAAAAGCTCAATGAGAAAGGGCGACTCATTGCGCTCGACAGAGATTTACAGGCGGCAGAAAGCGCCAGGGAGTTTGAACAAGATCCCCGGTTTAGCTTTTTTCATCAGGATTTTGCCGATATTCGTAGTCTTTTAGACCAGCAGGGATTGTTAAATAAGCTAGATGGAATATTGCTTGATTTAGGGGTTTCTTCTCCACAACTTGATCAGGCGGATAGAGGATTTAGTTTTTCCAAAGATGGTCCGCTGGATATGAGAATGGATACCAGTAAAGGGGTGTCGGCCAAAGATTGGGTTAATTCTGCACCAGTCGAGGAAATGAAGAAAGTTTTAAAAGAGTACGGCGAAGAAAAATTTGCTCTCAGGATAGCTCGGGGGATTGAAGCTTACCGAAGCGAGCAAGAAATCAATTCGACTTTGCAGTTGGCAAAAATTATTGATGAAGCTTGTCCGGTTAAGGATAAATTTAAACATCCTGCCACCCGAAGTTTTCAGGCAATCCGCATTTTTGTTAATAATGAGCTTGGGCAGCTGAAAAATACCTTGACTGACATGTTTGAATATTTGGCGATTGGCGGGCGAATGTCCGTGATTAGTTTTCATTCGTTAGAAGACCGAATCGTCAAACGATTTATCAAAGAGCAATCTCAAGGTGTTCAGCTACCTAAAGAAATACCCGTTTTTGCAAATGATATAGAAACCAAATTTAAAAAAATTGGCAAAGCAATTAAAGCCAGTAAAGCCGAAGTGACTGTCAATCCAAGATCGAGAAGTGCCATTCTCAGGATCGCAGAAAAAAAATAACAAAATGGCGATAGTTAAAGGTAGCAAACACAAAGCGAAAAAAAACAAAGTGGCGGATAAAAAGCCATCACTGGTTAGAGAAATTCTTGTTGATTTATTATTAACCCATTGGTTTTTGAGTAGTCTGGTGGTGTTATTTATCGCATCAGCGATGTTACAGGCGAGAACCAGTCACGAAACAAGAAAAGCCGTGGCTAAATGGCAAAGTTTGCGAGAACAAAGCCAGCAACAGCAAATAAAATGGCAGGCATTGCGATTAGAAATGACCAGCCTGACAGAGGCCGATCGGATATCACGATTGGCAAGAAAACAGTTGAACATGGTTGAAGTGACGACCGAGAATGAAAAAATAATTAGTTTATGACAAATAAATAAGTAGCCAGTAGCCAGTAGCCAGTAGCCAGTAGCCAGTAGCCAGTAGCCAGTAATAAGGAAGAAATAACCAAATCATGAAAAAGACCAGAAAAATCAATACAATTCCAATGTGCAGTATCAGGTTTTACCTGCTGTGCGGAGTATTGTCTTTTGGTTTTGTCGCGTTAATGGCAAGGGCTGTCTATTTACAAGTTGATGAATCGGAGGCACTTAACCTCCAGGCGGATTCGCGTAGCATTCGCACTAAGGGGATTACCACTTATCGCGGTAATATAGTCGATCGAAACGGGGTTGAGCTGGCCAGCAGTGTACCGGTCAAATCGGTGTGGATGGACGTGACCCAGATAATGAAAAAGTCACCACTGCTCGATGAAACTGAGTGGAATAATCTGGCGGTGATTGCGCAAAAAAACCCAAAAGAATTTAAGCGCTGGATAGTTAAACGAAAAAAACGACAATTTGTCTGGGTGGCTCGGCATTTAGATCCACAAAAAGCTAATCTTGTTGCAAAACTCAACCTCCCCGGTGTGTATTTGCAAAATGAATCTCGCCGTTAT
>JAUUYO010000243.1 GCA_030590405.1 Kangiellaceae bacterium | reverse complement strand
GAAAAACCACCCATATTCTCCAGCGTCAACCAGATGTTGAGCTGACGTCAGTCGAAATGTCCGCGAAAAGATTAGAAAAAATCAGCCAAACATTGGAGCGCCTGGGGATTGATGCTGATCGTCATTGCCAATTAAAATGCGCCGATATTTTAGCTCTGGATGACTGGTGGGATGGTGAATATTTTGACCGGATTTTAATCGATGTACCTTGCTCGACGGTTGGGGTTATCAGGCGAAATCCGGATATAAAATTACACCGTAAAAAACAGGATCTGACTAATATTGTCGCCTTGCAGGCAAAAATTCTTAATGGTGTCTGGTCTTTGTTAAAACCCGGTGGGCGTTTGGTGTATGCCACCTGTTCTGTTTTTAAAGATGAAAATGAGAGGCAAATCATTCATTTTCTGGAAAATACTCCTGCTGAAATTGTTCAACTTGCACCCGAAATAGATAGTCAAATGCTCAGGCATAGCGAGATTGGCCATCAGATATTTCCTGGAGAGGCGCAAATGGATGGATTTTATTTGTGTGGGCTGGTCAAGCCGAATTAACAGCATTATTTTTTATGCATTATAGTGAATTTGGGTGTATGGTTACACTCAATCAAACCAGTAATAAGTTTGCATCGTTCCGGTAAAAAATTTGAGCATTAAACAATTTTGAGTATTAAAAAATAATGAAAATTATTATTTTAGGGGCTGGACAGGTCGGCGGCACTTTGGCGGTGAGTCTGGCTGGCGAAGACAATGATATTACCTTGGTCGATACTAACCCAAAAAAATTACGTGCCCTGCAAGATCAGTTAGATTTACGTACCATTGTAGGTTACGGCTCCCATCCGCAAATTTTAAGACAGGCAGGGGCGGAAGATGCCGATATGGTGATCGCAGTAACTAACAGCGATGAAACCAATATGATTGCCTGCCAGGTAGCTTATTCGGTATTTAACACGCCCACTAAAATCGCCCGAATACGCTCTCCCGAATATCTAAAAGAAAAAACCTTGTTTAACGCCGATAATCTACCGGTCGATGTGGTGATCAGTCCCGAGCAATTGGTGGTCAAACATATTCATCGACTAATTGAAAATCCCGGCGCGTTGCAGGTGATGGATTTTGCCGACGGATTATTACGACTGGTCGCGGTTAAGGCTTATTACGGCGGTCTATTAGTGGGTAATACCCTGTCGACCTTACGTTCACATATGCCCAATATAGAAGCGCGGGTCGCGGCGATTTTTCGTCGAGGCAAGGCCATCATGCCGACAGGTGATACCGTGATTGAAGCGGATGATGAAGTCTTTTTTATTGCTGCCAGCAAGCATATTCGGCAAATTATGGGTGAGTTACAAAAACTGGAAAACCCCTATAAAAAAATCATGATAGCTGGTGGCGGCAATATTGGTCGAGGGTTAGCCAAAGCCTTGCAGGAAAAATATTATGTCAAGTTGCTCGAAAGAGACTCCAAACAGGCGATGCTGATCAGTGATGATCTGGAAGATACCATTGTGTTGCATGGTGATGCGAGTAACCAGCAATTATTAATCGATGAAAATATCGATCAGATGGATGTTTTTATAGCGGTGACCAATAGCGATGAAGCGAATATCATGTCATCGATGTTGGCAAAACGCATGGGTGCTCGCAAGACCATGGTGTTGATTAATCGTCCTGCTTATACAGACTTACTCCAGGGCAATGAAATTGATATTGCCATTTCGCCGCAACATACTACCACCAGTATTTTGCTGACGCATATTCGAAAAGGTGATGTGGCTAATGTTTATACCTTGCGACGCGGCGCGGCGGAGGCGATGGAAGCCGTCGCCCACGGCACGGAAGATACCTCCAAAGTCGTCGGTAAAGCCATCGGAGAAATCGAATTACCCAAAGGGACTACGATTGGTGCAATCGTGCGCGGCGAAAAAGTCATTATCGCGCATCATAATATTGTGATCCAGTCTGACGACCATGTGATCCTGTTTCTGGTTGATAAAAAATATGTCGGTGACGTTGAGCGATTATTCCAGGTTGATTTAACTTTTTTCTGATTATTTTGAACCTATTACCCAACTCTTTTTCTTTTCTTGAATAGCAGAGCAAGAGCAAAAATATAAGTAGTAAATCGTTAACTATGCAAATACAAGTTATCATCCGAATTTTAGGTATATTGCTAATGATTTTTAGTTTAGCAATGTTGCCGCCTATTTTTGTCGCCTGGAATTTTGGTGATGGCGGCGGTCTGGCTTTTTTTAGCGCGTTTGCGGTGAGCCTCTTTTTAGGGTTGGGGTTATATCTGCCACGAAAAAATGCTCGAGGAGAGCTACGTACCAGAGATGGATTTTTGGTGGTGATTTTGTTCTGGAGTGTGTTGAGCTTCATGGGAGCTTTACCACTTTATTTAGGTGACATCCCAAATTTTGGCTTTTCCGATGCCATTTTTGAATCATTTTCCGGTTTAACCACTACTGGTGCAACCGTTATATCGGGCCTGGATAACCTGCCCCATTCCATTTTATTTTACCGTCAGCAATTGCAATGGATGGGCGGCATGGGGATCATCGTTTTAGCGGTCGCGGTGTTGCCGATGCTCGGTATTGGTGGTATGCAGCTATATCGCGCAGAAACGCCCGGTCCAGTCAAGGATGCCAAACTCACCCCCAGAATTGCCGGAACCGCCAAAGCTCTCTGGTATATTTATTTTGGCCTCACCGTAGTTTGCGCGCTCAGTTATTGGGGCGCAGGAATGAGTTTGTTCGATGCGATTAGCCACAGTTTTTCAACCATTGCGATTGGCGGTTTTTCGACTCATGATGCGAGCATTGGTTGGTTTGAGAGTACTGATATTGAGTTGATCTGTAGCTTTTTCATGTTGATCAGCGGGGTTAATTTTTCGTTGCACTTTGTGGCGGTCAGGCGGCTTAATCTTGATTCTTATTTTTCTGATACTGAATTTAAAGTGTATACCTCCATCCTGTTTGCAGTCACTTTGATGGCGATTTTTGTTTTAGTGATCCATCAACAGTACGACTTTTCCGAAGCGCTGGTCAAATCAATTTTTCATGTTATTTCAATTGGTACCACAGCCGGTTTTACCACCACTGATTTTTCTAGCTGGCCAATTTTCTTGCCGATGTTATTGCTGTTTATCAGTTTTGTTGGAGGTTGTGCTGGCTCAACTGGTGGCGGCATGAAAGTGATCCGGATTTTGTTGCTTTTTAAACAAGGTTCAAGAGAAATAAAAAGACTCATTCATCCCAATGCGATCTTTAAAATGCGGATTGGCAGTACCGCGATCCCGGAAAAAATCGTCGAAGCGGTATGGGGCTTTTTTTCCGCCTACGTGGTGTTATTTTTTATCTTTATGTTGATATTGATGGCCGATGGTCAGGATCAAGTGACGGCATTTTCTGCGGTGGCAGCCTGTATGAATAATTTAGGTCCGGGGCTTGGTGATGTCGCGGCCAATTATTCAGGTGTCAGTGATTTATCCAAATGGGTGTTATCTTTGGCGATGTTATTTGGTCGACTCGAAATATTTACCTTATTAGTGTTATTTTCACCGGACTTTTGGCGAAGTTAGTCAAACTCGATTGCGGCTTTGAAAAATTGTTATCGTCATCGCGTTTACCGTCAACTTTAAATTAAACTGTGCGAGAATATTTTGTCCGATAATAAAGACATAAATAACCAACAAGCGATCATTGTGTCGCCGTGTATCAGCAACTGTTGTTTAGATGATGAGGACATTTGTTTAGGTTGTTTTCGGCATATCGAAGAGATTACCGGTTGGCATAGCGCCGATCGACAGGGACGGCTCATGATCTTACAAAAGGCTAAAGATCGAAAAGCTCAATGTGTGTTTCGGCGGCTTGATTAATTTTGAGCGGATGAGAGTGATTCATTGATCGCTATATACTTAATATAACTGTTGAGATCCTGGCAAGCAGCCTTTTCCGTAGGAAAGGGACCGACGGCTTCTCCCTTACGAACACGATAGTGATAGCCGGTATCATCCAGTATTAAACGCTCGGTGCGACAGAAGAAAGACGCAGGAAAGTAACCTTGATGTCGACTTTGATTATTCATCACAAAATCCTTTTGAATTTTCATGAGGGCATACTCTACAGCAACACAGATAACGGAACTGCCAGATTTAGTGACCCTGTTTTGTGAGAAATCACTGACAGTAGTGTAGGAGATTTACCTGTGCGCTATCAACTTTCTTGCATAAACAGCGCCTTGCTCCGTTGTTTTGCCGAATCTTTAATAATCAACGCTTGTTCATGATCTTTCTTATCTGCTGCGCTCAATTTAAGTAGAGGTACTTGGGCGGGTTGCCTTTGTGAGTCAAAAGCAACCAAATTGAAAAACGCAGTAACGTGTTTTTCCAGTCGATCATTACCGACATCACGGTAGGCTTCGGCCTTTACCATCATCGATGAATTACCCACCGCCACAACTTTGGCGATGGTTTTAATATTATCACCCACCTTAAAAGGTTTGGCGAAATGCACCGCTTCGACCGTGACCGTTGAAACTGCCATCTGGCTATAGCGCTTTGCCGCCATGGCGGCGGTAGTATCCATGATTGCCAGTAAATCCCCCCCAAACATATGACCATTTGGATTGACCTGGTTGGGGAAAACCATGGTCCAATTCTGGATTTGTTCGGCGATTTGGCTAGCTCGTTGACTCATGAGATCTTTCGCAGGTTAGGTTAATCAATAATAATATTCTAACCGTAAAATAGTAAAGTTGTCTCGATCCAGGTCAAGTCAGTAATTGAT
>JAUUYO010000237.1 GCA_030590405.1 Kangiellaceae bacterium | reverse complement strand
TGTGATGCCGACTGGCGCAACTGGCTGTAACTTTTTGGGTGCATGTATGGCAAGACAATTTGCGGGAATTCAACAAGGAATAGATGTCGCTAAACAAGGCGTGTACGGATTAGATATTGAAATTTTTTCAACTACGCCCCATGCCAGTATGGTTAAAAGTCTGGGCATGGCAGGCTTGGGACAAAAACATCTGACTAAAATTAATCCGCTGGACAATTCAGAGGCCATCGATGTTTCTCACCTGCAACAATTGTTAGCCCAAAGTGATGCCAAAGGTAAAGTGGTGATCGCCAGCGCTGGTACGGTCACCGCAACGGATTTTGATGAATTGGATAAGATTGCTGTTTTGTGTAAAAAATACAATGCCTGGCTACACGTGGACGCGGCTTTCGGATTATTTGAGCGAGTGGTCAATGGAGCGGAAGGTAAAACCAGAGGTATCGAATTGGCTGATTCGATCACCGTCGATTGTCATAAATGGCTCAATGTTCCTTATGATTGTGGGGCCTTTCTGACTCGCCATTTAAAATTGTTAGAGCAAAGTTTTGATGTGCCTGCACCTTATCTGCTGAATAATTCCGATGTACCGGATTTCATGTCGATTGGGATCGAAAATTCACGTCGTTTCCGCGCTTTTCCGGTGTGGTTATCTTTATTAGCTTACGGCAAAGAAGGGGTCAAACACTGGGTTGAGAAAAATATCGAATCATCCAGACAACTGGCAAGCTGGTTAGATAAATCGGAACTTTATGAATTAGTTTACCCTTGTCAAATGAATGTGGTGTTATTTCGGCCAAATTGTGATGGTTTAACTCAACAGCAGGCAGACCAATTAACCGCTGAGCGTTTATTAGTGATCAATCAGGATGGGAGAATTTATCTAAGCCCTGGCGTCTGGCAAGGCAATCAAATTATTCGAGCCGCACTTAGTAATTGGCAAACTGGTGCCAGGGATATTGAAATAGCTAAGCAAGTGTTGATCGAGTCAGGGTCAAAAAGTGTCTGAATTAAACAAGTCCTGACTAAAGCGTCTATACTTTATTTATGATTAAATATTGAACAAGGGCCAGGTAAATGAAAGTTGCTTCATCAGTCGATAAATTAAGAAAAAAACAACAAAGGCAAGGTCGAAGAAAAGGTGACCTTGCACCGAACCCTGCAATGTGGACAGCGTTAGAGAATGGCGAGCTTTTAAACAAAATTCTTGATGAGTTTTATGATCTTGTTTTTGAGGACGAAAAGCTGGCACCTTTTTTTACACATTCAACCAAACAGCGTGCTAGGGAAAAACAGTATTTATTTATGAAAGCTATCTTTACTGGTGAAAAATGCTATTTTGGAGAAAGGCCGCGTAATGCCCATAACTGGATGATTATTTCTAATGAACTGTTTGATTACCGCGAACAATTACTGGAAGATATTTTACGGAAAAACAGGCTTTCTGATGAATTTATCATGCAGTGGCGAGCGGTAGATGAAATTTACAGAAAACAAATAGTTAAAACAAAGACCATTGCAAAAAAAATTGACGGGATCGAATTACCAGTTGATGGTTATGGAATTGATGTTCTTGAGAGCAGTACAATTTGCGATGACTGTGAAAATGAAATAAAAGCAGGTAGTGAAGTTAGTTATCACCTAAGAACAGGGAAAACTTATTGTAACCATTGTACGCCGGGAAAAAACTAACGTTTAATAGCTCAATGAGTATCATTTTTATATCACATAATTTTGTCTAATTGATTAACGGTTTTCCAGGTTACATGCATCATCATGCGTGAGTTGATGTCGGTACTGGTTAAGCAGGCCAGAATACCTTTATCAGTAATCGGCAATATGGTTATTGAACTAGTATCTGATCGAATGAACATTTCTTTTAACTGACCACCATCGAGCTGTAAGGTGATTTTTTTGCAAATTAGCTCTAACTCAATACAGAGCGCTCCGACATTTTCTGCATCCTCTACTTTACCTTCATAGGCAAGCGTTAAGCCATCAGGTGTAACGATCATTGAAAGCTGTATTTGCGGGATTGATCCCGTAAGTTGCTTTAATGTTGATTCAATTTGAGCTATATCCAAGATCGAAGCCTTTAATTGCATGAATGTAACCTGAGCTATTACCTTCAATTAGTGCATTAAAATTATCTTTGTACTTATATTTAACCAAGAACCGCTTCAATTTTTTTTGCGGTTTTTTTTGCTTCTACAAATACCATTCCAAGATTAGTTCCCGGCTTAGACGCAACCGCTAATACTGCTTTTTCTCCTACATGGGAAATCAACATAAAACCTTGAGTTCCATGTAACAACACTTGCTTTAGCTCTCCCCTGTTTAACTCTTTTGCGGTGGTGTCAGCTAACCCTAATAATGCCGCACACATCGCTCCGAGACGGTCGGAATCGACTCCTTGACCTAATACTGATGCAACACTAAGTCCATCGCGAGACATCACCGCAGAAGCTTCGATATGGCTGGAAGAGCTATTGAGTCCACGTAAAATCGGTTTTAATTTATTTTCTATATTAGCGGCCTGATTTTGGGGGGGAGTTTTTGATGCCAACATTACTTGTCCTTTGTTATTAATTTTCTGCCTTTAAGTGCGGAAAGCCATTAAACGATTTCAATCGTATAATGGCTAAAGCTGCTAAAAAGCATTGAGTAGAAAATTAAAGATTTTCAAGCTTGCACTTTAACATAAAAACCTGCAAGCCCGATAAATCACATGGTCGCTTCAATAGCCGGTAAACCCCTGCGAACTTTAGTTAATGCCATACCCAGATTGACCGATTTACGGCAAACGGTACATAGTACGAATTCTTCATTGCTTTTGCAGCGTATAAAAACATGAAGTAAATTATCACTATTAACGATAATTTCCTGAAAATAATGATGGCCATCATTCTCGGTGCCGCGGGCTTTTTTAAAAATATCTTCTATGGTTTTCACATTCTGTCCCTGGAACATATCTGCGGTAGCGGCTGCTAATATATCCATAACCTCTGACGGATGAGAATCAACAGTCTTAATTCCCAATAACATGCCGGTTGATAAATCAACGAATCCGGCGGCTAAACAGTCTGGTACATCTGAAACAATATCAGCAAGTGCTTTATCTAATGACATTTAATATCTCCTGGTTCAAAAAAAGGTGAAAATTTACCTGTTATTCCAGCGACCACCCCGTGTTTATCACATTGAAGATAGCTAGTAATTTTAACTCTAGTACAGCTGATTGAACTTTTCCTATTTATTTACTCTTAGTATTATTTTTATTAATGATTATCTCAAACTGCTCTATAAATTTAACTTGTTTTTCAGATTGAACCCAGCGAGGTTCGATCTGTCTGGCTTTTTCCAATGCGGCCAATGCATTCAAGCCTTCCAATATTAGCTGGCAGACCAGCATTGTACCGGTTCGCCCCAATCCTGCTTTACAGTGATAAGCGACGACCTCTCCCTGCAACAATAAATCAGCAACTTGCTGGCACCACTTGACTGCATCATTCATGCTTGGTGCCGCCATATCTTTTATGGGAAACCAAAGTGTCTTAATGCCATGTTTTAACATTGGTTCTGGATCCGGTTTGTTTTTTCTTAAATTAATTAATATTGTTATACCTACTTTATTAAGAAGCATTAAGTCATAATTAAGATCGTTGACTAATCCCGGCTGAGGCGTACCAGCTAATACCCCTTTTTTAAGCCATAAAAAATTTCTTGGACCAAATGCATCACTGACATATTTTTTTGCCTCTTCAGGGATCGGTGGCGGCAGCTCTGTCGTTTCTTCATCAATAAATATTAAATCGTCATCAACTACCTCAGGACCAACTGAAGAACAGGAACCTGTTTTTATAAACTGTTTTCCTGCTTTTGACTGTGGTTGGCTATAAAATTGTTTATCGGAACCATACTCGTTAATCCAACCACCTGAAAGTAAAGCGACCACCCCCTCCAGTTTTTTTGCATGTTTTTGATTGTGCAATATTGTAATAATGGCTCTTTTTTTTGCTTCTTTGGATATGTACTCTAATATCGGTGCGACATATTCTTCATCTAAGCTGGTTGTTGGTTCATCAATACATAATAGCTTAGGGTTGGCGGCGGCAGTTCTTAAAATAGCAAGGTGCCTCTGCTGCCCTAAAGGCAAAGAAATAACATTGTCATCAAGTCTGGTGGTTAATGCTTCTAACCCGGCATAATTTAATAATCGCCTGGCTAATTCAATTTGCTGATTTTTTTGTAAACTACCTCGTTCCGGTAAACCAAAAACAATATTTTCTAAAACCGTTGACATCATTAGTTTGGCATTTTGTGAAACTAATACCGGCCCCTGATGTTCATCATTAATTAATTCGCCTGAAAATAATGCTTTCCCCCAGGTTCTAAATGATGGGTTTGAATAATTAATTCCACAAATCGATCGTAGTAACGTTGATTTTCCGATACCGGCTGGGCCCAGCAGTACCACATTGCCTTTTGCTGGAATATTTAAATTGACTCCGCTTAAAATGATCTTTTCGCTAAACGCAACACCATATTCTTGCAGCTCTAATATGGAATTATTCATTAGAGGTTGCACTCTGTCATTTGCTCTTCAATACTTTGATCAACACTAAACAAAAGTGCTTGTACTAACATGCTAATTTCTTTTTCTTTTCTGGCGTCCACTTCAAATACGGGAGGGTTAAAATGATGTTCTTTAAGGACTCGGTGATAATCGTCTAACTTATGTTGACTTGGCAAATCGGTTCGTGTGATTCCGACGACGATGGCCTTGTTTTGTATGAATTTGCTAAAACTACTAAGGAAAAAACCTAAATCAGCAAGAGGATCTTTGTTAGCACTGTCCACAAGAATGACAATACCGAGGGCATTCTCTACCA
>JAUUYO010000103.1 GCA_030590405.1 Kangiellaceae bacterium | reverse complement strand
GGTGTACTCTTGTCCATCGATAAATTTTTCGATCAAAACGCCATCATACTTTTGGGCTTTTTGAACCGCCACGATTAACTCATCAACCCCGTTCACTTTTGACATTCCCACACTTGAGCCTTCGCGAATTGGTTTTACAAATAGCTGTTTACCGAGCTGCGCGACGATTGTCGAGGCCCGATTAGAATCCAATATCTGATGCTGATCGACTTCGGCAAATTCAGCCGTTTTTAATCCCATTTGCAGCCAGATCCTTTTGCACAGCAATTTGTTCATCGCAAGACTGGAGCTAGCTGTATCGCTGCCGGTAAATGGGATATTCAGCATTCGCAGAAAACCTTGAATCACCCCGTCTTCACCGTCTCTGCCATGCAGCGCGATAAACGCCCGATCAATCTTATTGTCTATCAAAGACTGGTAAACCGGTTGTTGGCTATCAATTTTTATCGCATCAATACCATTGGCAATTAACCCTTGGTAAATAGCATTACCAGATAACAAAGAAATATCTCGCTCAGCACTCGTGCCGCCCATCAGGACGGCTACTTTGCCATAATCGAGTTTATTGTATTGCTTCTTCATTACTTAATTCCGAAACTATTCCTGATTGATTTTCTGGTTAATAAATGCCATCTTTTCTTCTGCCCAGCTTGCGGCTAAACCGCCAACATTCCCGGCCCCCTGGGTGACAATTAGATCGCCATCTTGCGCGATAGCCGCCAGCGCCGATTTCAGGCCATTTGGATCTTCTACAAAAATAGGGTCCAGACCACCGTGTTGGCGAATAGTACGGCAAAGCGAACGACTATCGGCACCAACAATCGGCGTTTCACCTGCCGGATAAACCTGCATAATAATTAAAACGTCCACTTTAGCTAATACATTGGCAAAATCGTCGTAGAGATCCCGCGTTCTGGTATAACGGTGTGGCTGGAAAACCATGACCAATCTATTTTTTGGCCAGCCGTTACGTACCGCATTGATAGTCGCCTGAATTTCTGTCGGGTGATGACCGTAGTCATCGACCAGCTCAAGTTGCCCTTTGCTGGTACTAAATTGCCCATAACTTTGAAATCGTCTACCGATACCTGAGAAGGTTCTCAACGCCTCTGCGATCACCGCAGCTTTAACCCCATCTTCATTGGCTACCGCAAATGCCGCTAAGGAATTTAATACATTATGTCGGCCTGGCATATTGAGGGTAATATCCACCAACCCTGGCTTACCCTTACGTTTTATTTTAAACTGACTAACTACGCCTTTTTGAGTAACCTCAATCGCTTGATAATCAACACCATCAGAAAATCCATAAGTCACATAGGGACGCATTAACGACGGAATAATTTGTTTGATCGGCTCATCATCACCACATAAAATGGCGATCCCATAAAAAGGTAAATTATGGATAAACTCGATAAAGGTTTTTTTAACCTTTTCAAAATCGCCACCATAAGTATCCATATGATCACGATCGATATTAGTCACTATCGAAACCATCGGTTGCAAATGTAAAAAAGATGCATCACTTTCATCTGCTTCTGCAATAAAATAACGACTTTTGCCCAATTTGGCATTTGAGCCTAATCGATTTAACAAACCACCAATCACATAGGTTGGATCAAGGCCTGCCTCCTGAAAAATAGTCGCCAATAAACTGGTAGTTGTTGTTTTACCATGAGTCCCAGCGACCGCAACACCGTGTCTAAAACGCATTAACTCGGCTAACATTTCGGCTCGCGGCACCACCGGTATGCGGCGTGAGCGTGCCGCTTCAATTTCAACATTTTCTTCAGAAATTGCGGTACTAGCCACCACCACATCAACCCCTAAAATATTATTGGCGGTATGCCGATGATAAATTTGTGCGCCCAGTTTTTTTAACCTTTTAGTGGTCATGCTATCCACCGGATCAGAGCCTGTCACCAGATATCCTTGATTGATCAACACTTCGGCAATTCCGCACATTCCGGCACCGCCAATACCGATAAAATGGATCCGTCTGATACGCCGCATTTCTGGAATACTGGCGACAAAATCATTTGAGTGACTGGTATTTTTTTTATTCATGCCACTTCCTCCATTAATAGCTCACAGGCTTCAGCGAGTACCTGAGTTGCATCAAGATAAGCGAATTCTTTTGCTTTTTTCGCCATTCGAGTTAACCATTCAGGATCTTCAACTAAAGATAAAATTTTATCGCGGCTTTGTTCGAGAGATAAATCCGCTTCATCAATTAATATTGCTGCATCTTGCTCGACTAACCAAAGTGCATTTTTAGTCTGGTGATCATCAACAGCAAAAGGAAAAGGCACAAACACTGCGGCAATACCAACTGCGGCTATTTCTGAGACAGTTAAAGCGCCAGCTCGGCACACTACCAGATCAGCCCATAGGTATGCATCACTCATATTATTAATAAATTCATCCACTTTCAAACTGTCGACTGCTGTGATTTTATTTTCCTCATAAACCGCGCACGTTTGTTTAAGATTTCCTCTACCGCATTGGTGACGAACATCAATTTTTTGTAATTTAACTAACGGCGTTAAGATCCCTGGCAATACTTCATTAAAAACTTTTGCTCCTCGACTTCCACCAACCACTAAAAGATTTATTTTTGCTTTGTTATTGGTTACTTGATCTACCTTATTTAATTCGGCAATTTCTTGTCTGATCGGATTACCAATCGTTTCGCAATTTTTATGTTTTTTCAATGCACCCGGAAATGCTTGAAAAACCCGTTTGGATATTTTTGCCAGTGTTTTATTGGTCATTCCGGCAACCGCATTTTGCTCATGAATGAACAGAGGTTTTCTTAATAAATAAGCCGCCAACCCACCCGGCCCTGAAGCAAAACCTCCAAAGCCAATGACAAGATCAGGTTTTACTTTACGTATAATTTTTAACGCCTGAAAAATAGCGTTGATTAAAACAAAAGGTGCTTTTAACCAGCCAATCAAACCGTTGCCACGCAGCCCTGAAATCGAAATTAAACTTAATGGGATATCGGTTTGACCAATCAACTGACTTTCCATCCCACCGACTGAACCTAACCAATTGGTATTCCACCCCTTGCTTTGTAATTCGCGCGCAACGGCTAACCCTGGAAAGATATGACCGCCAGTACCACCGGCCATAATCAGCGCATTAAAATTGATGGTTTTCGATGCAATTGGCTGAGACAAATTAACCATTATTGCCTCCTGAAATATCCAACTCAGAATCTTTCACCGACAATAATTTTCGATCAACCAGTTTATTTTCAAAATCCACTCGCAGTAATATGGCAATCGCGATGCCGCAAACTAACAGGCTATTGCCGCCATAACTGATAAAAGGCAAGGTGAGCCCTTTAGTGGGCAACGCCCCACTGGTCACGCCGATATTAATCAGCGCTTGAAAAGTTAACCAGAATCCGATGCCATAGGCCAGGTAAGCCGAATAAGCGCGTTGCTGTAATAACGCAACTCTACCTATTTTCATCGCTCTAAAAAACAGGATAAAAAATAAAACCATAATAATAAAGACGCCAATTAATCCCAACTCTTCGGCCAACACTGCAAACACAAAATCCGTATGTGCTTCTGGTAAATATGATAATTTTTGCAAACTATTACCCAGTCCCTGACCAAAAACACTGCCGCGACCAAAAGCGATCAACGATTGAGTCAACTGATAACCACTACCAAAAGGGTCAGACCAGGGATCAAGAAATGTCAGCAAACGCTGCATACGATAAGGCTGACTAACTGCGATTACCGCTAAAGTCCCGCCAACGCCAATGGTCAAACCGATAAACTGCCATAAACGTGCGCCACCCAAAAACAACATTGCCAAACTGGTCGACAGGACTACCACTGTTGCGCCAAAATCAGGCTCCAACAATAATAATCCGGATATTAAGGCTAGCACTCCCAGCGGTTTGATAAATCCTTTGAGTTGAGTTTGTAACTCATCGGTTCGACGAACCAGATATCCAGCGATATAAACTACCACAAATAATTTGATTAATTCTGATACTTGCAAAGTTAGTGGGCCTAAAGCCAATACGCGGATACTACCGTTAACGCTGCGACCTGTCAGTAGCACCAATACTAGTAACAAAAGCCCTAGTACAAGTAAGTAGGTCCCATATTTTTGCCACTTTATAATCGGTTGTGACAAAACAAAAATGGAGACTGACAAAGTAATCAATAGATAAACAATATGCCGATTGACAAAGTGATAAGAGTGACCGGAAAAGATATTTTGTGCATAATGCATTGAACTCGAAGTCACCATGATGAGTCCAGTCGCCATTAAAATGATCACCACCGCGACTAACGTTCGGTCATACCAGATAGGTTGACCACTCACATTTTTACTCAGGCTCATTGAATAACTCATGCGCAAGCCCTCACCGCCGCAATAAACTCATCTCCACGGACTTCAAAGTTTTTGTACATATCCAAACTTGAGCAAGCAGGCGATAGTAAAATAACCGCTGGCCCATCAATTAACTCTTTTGCTTTACATACCGCCTGGTGCATATTTTCGACTAAGTAAGAGTTTACTTTTTCAGTAAGCTCGGCAAACAATTGAGCATCTTTGCCCAATAAAATCAACGCACTGACTTTGTCTTCAAACGGCCTAATCAATGGACTTAGTTCACTATGCTTACTATCACCACCAGCAATCAGAATAAGTTGTGTGTTTGAACCTGATTCGAGGCTATTAAGCGCGGCAATCGTCGCGCCGACATTGGTGGCTTTAGAATCGTTGATCCACTGACAGTGCTCTGCTCGCAACACCAGCTGAAACCTGTGTTTAAGCCCTTGGTATTGCTGCAAAGCCTGGAGCACATTTTTATCTATCTCAATATCTAAATAATTCAAAATATTTAAACTGGCGAGCGCGTTAGCAAGATTATGCTTGCCGGTAATATTCAGTGATGCACTGGATACAATGACCTGCCCTTTAACGACTAAATCATAACATTGCAAATAGCCACTCGATTGACGAGGTGCGATATAACTCAAAGACGAAAGTTGCTGATGGCTGGGTGGCAATAATGAAAAAGCCAAGTCCTTATTAGTGATGGTCGATGGATGAGTCAATTCGTCATCCAGGTTGAAAACACGGCATTCTGCCTGCTGATATACTTTATGTTTCGATTGGCAGTATTGTTCAAATCCGGAATAACGATCCATATGATCTTCCGACAAATTTAATAATACCGCGACCCTGGGGCTCAACGAATCGGTTGTGTCTAATTGGAAACTGGAAAGTTCTAAAACATATAATTCAGCGCTGTCTTGTGGCAAGAAATCCAATACTGGCAAACCGATATTACCGCCTTTTTGAGATTTAATACCAGCAGCGTTAATCAACTTGTCGGTTAAATCAGTCACAGTGCTTTTTCCGTTTGAACCGGTAATCGCAACGATCGGTTTTTTGCATACTCTGGCAAAAATTTCGACATCACCACACACATCAATATTAAGTGCGATAGCCTTTTGCACCAATGGTGTTGTTAGTGAAATACCAGGACTTACTACCAGCTGCTGACAATCAGTCAAAATTGATTCATCGAACTCACCAAAATAACATTGCTGACAATACTTAAGCGCTTGAATATCCTTTTTACCTGGCGGATTTTGCCGAGTATCTAACAAACTGTAAGGCTGTTGTATTCGATCAAAATAACGCGCACACGCCAACCCGGATTGTCCCAATCCGAAGATAATATGTGTATTCCCTTTTACGTCCATAGGTCTCATTATTTTTTATATTTAGTTTTGTATCTTTTATTTGTTATCTTATTTTTAAGGTCGCCAGTCCAATCAATACCAAAATGACCGAGATGATCCAGAACCGCACGATCACTCGCGGCTCTGGCCAACCTTTTAATTCGTAATGATGATGCAACGGTGCCATATTAAAAATTCTTCTTCCGGTTAATTTAAACGAAGCGACCTGTAAAATAACCGATACTGTTTCAATCACAAATACCCCGCCCATAATAAATAACACAAATTCCTGTCTGACAATTACCGCGACGGTTCCAAGAGCAGCTCCCAAACCGAGCGCCCCAACATCCCCCATAAAAACTTGCGCGGGATAAGTGTTGAACCATAAAAACCCAAGCCCAGCTCCGGCGATCGCGCCGCAAAAAATGATCAATTCACCCGTACCAGGCACATAAGGAATGGATAAATATTCTGAAAAATTAATGTTGCCGGTTAGATAGGCAAACACTCCAAGCGCACCAGCAACCAATACCGTCGGCAAAATAGCCAGACCGTCTAAACCATCGGTCAGGTTTACCGCGTTGCTGGTTCCGACAATCACAAAATAAGTAAACAGGATGTACATCATGCCCATGTTGATGGCAATATTTTTGAAAAAAGGAATGATTAAGGTGGTTTCAACCTCACTCTGCGCGGACTGATATAAATAAATCGCGGCCACCAAACCAATCACCGATTGCCAGAAGTATTTCCAACGAGACGCTAAACCTTTAGGATCTTTATAAATAAGTTTTCGATAATCGTCCACCCAACCAATCAAACCAAATCCCAGAGTGGTTAATAATGCAGTCCAGATAAATCGACTTTCCAAATTTGCCCATAACAGGGTCGAAATGGTGATCGCCGCCAGGATCAATGCGCCACCCATAGTTGGAGTGCCAGCCTTAATCAAATGAGATTCCGGCCCATCGTCACGTATCGTTTGGCCAATTTGTTTGACACTTAATTTGCGGATCATATAAGGGCCTAACAACAATGAAATCAAAAATGCGGTAATCACGCCCAGGATCCCACGAATAGTCAAATATTGGAACAAGTTAAAACCTGAATGAAATTGTTGTAAATAATCAGTAAGCCATAACAACATAATTAGTTCCCCCCTTTTAGGGAAGCGACACCGGTTTGCGTAACAAGATCAAATTGAGGCTTTGAGTTTGGATCTGAATCTGCAACCTTAGAATCGTCATCCCTCCCATTTTCCAGTAGTGCTTGAACTATATTTTCCATATGAGCACTGCGCGAACCTTTAATTAGAATGGTTACATCTGCCATCGCTTCTTGTTTTAGTTTTTTTACGAGTTCTTTCTGATGATTAAAGTGTTGACCCCGCCGATCAGAAATTTGACCGGATTGTTTCTGATGTGACGATCGATAGTCATCATCACTTTCAGTAAAAGCCATTTGCGAAAACTGGGTTAATACTCCGCAGCTAAATAGCTTGTCGATGTTTGCCTGTTTAGCATATTCGCCAACCTGTTGGTGGTATTGTCGTCCTGACTCACCGAGTTCAGCCATATCACCTAACACCAATATTTTCGGTGCCGGATACTGACTTAGCAAATCGATCGCTGCTTTCATTGAAGCAATATTGGCATTATAGGTATCATCGATCATTCGACAACCGGATCCAAGTTGATGGATTACCAATCGCCCAGCAACTACCGGAGTATTTTCCAAACCTGCCGCAATTTGCGATAGAGAAATACCGACGGCTAAACAACAACTGGCCGCGGCCAGCGCATTGGCAATATTATGCTGCCCCACAACAGGCAAACATATTGTGACTTGTTGTGGCAGTTCTTGTTGTGGCAGATCTTGTTGTAGCAGTTTCTGTTTTGGTAAATTCTGTTTTGGTAAATTCTGTTTTGGTAAATTCTGTTTTGGTAAGTAATGCAGTTCAAATGTCGAAGACTGATTATCATTTAGCTGGATATTTTTAGCCATCACATCGGCATCAGCCTTGACTGAAAAAATCATCTTTTTTGCGGTAATTTTTTTTTGAAGATAATCAAAGAAATCATCGTCGCCGTTCAATACCGCGATACCATCTTGCGATAAAGCTGAATAAATTTCTCTTTTTGCGCGGGCAACACCATGTAGATCACCAAATCCTTCAAGATGAGCGGCAGAAACATTATTGACCAATGCCACATCAGGGCGAGTAATATCTGCCGTAAAGGCGACTTCACCAGCATGGTTTGCGCCAAGTTCAATCACACCAAATTCAATGGTTTCATCGATATCAAGTAGCGTCAGGGGAACGCCTATATCGTTGTTGAGATTACCCAGGGTCGCAAAAGTTTTCCCAGATAACTGAAGAATTGATGCAACCATTTCTTTGACCGTTGTTTTTCCGCTGCTGCCGGTAATACCAATATATTTTGCCTGACTTTTATCGCGATTGAGCCTGGCAATTTCCGCCAACGCTAACCGGGTATTAGAGACCACGATTTGAGTTTTATCGGTTTCGACGGGATGTTCAACCACCACACCGCTCGCCCCCGAATCGAGCACTCCATCGACAAAACGGTGAGCATCAAAATGCGGCCCTTTTAAGGCAACAAATAAACCTTTTGGATTTTCTCTGCGGCTGTCAGTAAAAACCGTTGAGATATCGACATCCTCGCCAATCATTTGAGCGCCAATTTTTTGGGCTATTTCAGACATTGAGGTTTTGATCATAATTGATACGCCTCCATTGCCTTTTGACAAACTTTTTTATCACTATGAAAGAGCTTTTCTTTACCTATAATTTGATAATCTTCATGCCCTTTGCCCGCGATCAAAATCGCATCTCCGGGTTGAGCCTGGCTAATTGCCAGCTCTATCGCTTCGGCTCTGTCTTTGATATATTTGACTTTCTCAGGCTTTCTAAAACCTTCAAAAATATCCGTCTTGATTTGCTCAGAAGATTCCATACGTGGGTTGTCCATCGTCACAATGACCCGGTTAGCCAGCTTTTCAGCAATTCTTGCCATCATCGGTCGTTTACCAGGGTCACGATCGCCACCGCAACCGAAGACGCACCAGATGAGTCCCACGCAATGTTCTCTAATGGCAATTAACGCTTGCTCAAGTGCATCCGGAGTATGGGAATAATCGATCACCGCTAATGGTGTATTAGCATTACCTGAGGTGTCCATTCTTCCCTCTGCCGCTCGGATATTTTTTAACGTACTCAGTATTAAAGGCAAGTCTTTTAGGATTGAGCCGAGCGCAGCAACCACAAGCAGTAAATTACACAAGTTAAACTGTCCGATTAACGGCGAGTCAAGCTTGCCACTCCCCCAAGGGGTAAATATTTTTGCGTGCATTCCTTGTAAAGAATAAATCACATCTTCGGCCCATATCCAACGATTCAAATTGGAACCTGAAGTCGGTAGTTTGGTGGTCACTAACCATTTGGTCGCGACAATTTCTTCATCTTTTGCGAGCTTCCGACCGAATCGGTCGTCCATATTCAGCACCACATTTTCTAAGTATTTGTGTAGGAATAATTTTCTTTTTGCGGCACCATAATTTTCCATATTGCCGTGATAATCTAAATGGTCACGAGTCAGGTTAGTAAATATTGCAGTATTTAACTGGATTGCCTCGGCTCGGTTTTGATCGAGCCCATGAGAGGAAATTTCCATCGAAGAAAACTGTGCGCCGCTACGCAACGCTTCCGCAAGAATTTCTTGCAAGGTGATCGCATCAGCCGTAGTGTTGGAGGATTCTCTTAAAGAGCCGCAACTACCTATACCTAATGTCCCCATCAGGTAACATTCAAAATTCATCTTTTGTAAAGTTTTAGCGATCAAATAACTACAGCTGGTTTTTCCATTAGTACCTGTGACCGCAATGTTTTTCAATTCTGTCGATGGATGACCAAAGTAGTTTGCAGCGATTTCACTTAAGTTATCACGCAAGCTATCAATCCAGATAATTTTATTTTTCGCAATTTCAGCAAACATTTGTTTAAATTCATCACTGTTTTTTGCTTCCGCAAGGATTAGACTGGCTCCTTTATTCAAGGCTGTTGGAATATACACGCGGCCATCATTCTGGAAGCCTTCGACAGCTACAAAAGTATCGCCTTTTTGTATCTTGCGACTGTCCAGACGAAGTGGGCCAACCGAAATTTTTTCTCGTTCAACCCCCACCTGCGCACTGGAAATATTAGACAATAATGCTTTTAATATTGGAAGATCAGCCATTATCTGCTCTCCCTGGTTTTGTTATTTTTGCGATATTAAGTTTTGTTTTGGAACGCACATTTTGATCGGGTTTGACGTTAAGCAATCGTAATGTATCACTTGCAACTTTAGCGAAAACCGGCGCTGCCACTTGACCGCCATAATAGTCTTCACTACCGGGTTCATCGACAAATACCACCATTGCAATCTTCGGTTCACTGACTGGCGCAATCCCGGCAAAAAAAACGGTGTAATCATCACCGTAGCCTCCGGCCACAGCTTTTCTGGCAGTCCCCGTTTTACCGGCGATCCGGTAACCTTCAACACTGGCCTTTTGTCCGGTACCACCTTCATTGACCACTGTTTCCATCATGAGAACGACCTGACTCGCTGACTTTTCTGTAATGACTCTTTCACCGTCCGCTGGTTGCTCTAATCTGGTTAATGATAAGGGACGTTTTATGCCATGAGCGCCTAATATGGCGTATGCTTGAGCCAGTTGAACCGGGGTCACGGTAAATCCATAACCGTAAGCTAAAGTCGCTTTTTCAATTTTGCTCCAATTAGGCCTGATTTGAAATTTTCCGGGACTTTCACCGGGAAAACCACTGGCAGTGTCTACCCCAAAACCGACGTTATAAAATGAACGAAGAAAGTCATCATCTTTCATCATCATAGCCAGTTTAGTCACACCAACATTGCTGGATTTTTGTAAAATTCCCGAGACATTTAACACACCATGATTTCTTCCATCGGGTATTACTTTGTAGCCGATCTTGATCCGCCCTGGTGACGTATCAATTTTGGTCTCTGGGTTTACGATCCCAGCTTCTAATGCACTGAGAACAGTAAAGGGTTTTGCGGTTGAACCCGGCTCAAAACTATCGGTAAAGGCGCGATTGCGAATAAGTTCCGGTCGTCGCAAATCAAACCGGTTAGGATTGTAAGAAGGTTGACTGACCAAGGCTAAAATTTCACTGGTTTCGATATCAATCATCACTAAAGCGCCAGCTTTAGCTTTATGTTTCATCACAGCGGTCTTTAGCGCTTTATAGGCAATTGCCTGAATGCGTGAATCGATACTTAACTGAAGTTCCATACCTGTTTTAGCTTCGGTGATTACACTTTTTTGTTCGATAACATGACGCTGTAGATCAAGCAAAACTTTTTCGGAACCCGCTTGGCCGGTTAACCACTCGTCGTAAGATTTTTCCAATCCTTCCTGTCCACGATCATCAACATTGGTAAATCCCACCAGATGTGCCGAAATTTCAGCCGATGGATAATAACGGCGAGATTCATTTTGCAAATACACACCGGGGAGGTTGAGTTTTGCAACAAGATTAGCTTTTTGTGGATCTAAATGCCGAGCCACCCAGACAAATTGTCGTTTTTTTCGTTTAACTATCCAG
>JAUUYO010000257.1 GCA_030590405.1 Kangiellaceae bacterium | reverse complement strand
CTTTTGATAAATTAAAATCAATTCCTAATGCGAAAAAACATTTGAAACCCGACGTGACATTTGAAATACTGGAGAAAGTTGCCATGGAAATGAGCGACAATGAAGCGGCAGAATTACTTCAAAAAGGACGAAGGAAATTATTTAATCAGATCTTTGAACCCGATAGAAATATGGCTTAAATGACTCCACTTCTTTCAGACTCATTTGTTAATTGGAATATACTTTCTGGACCAGGGCACAGATTGTTTCAAGGCTGTAACCAGGCGTTGTCTACAAGATATAGAAAGTTATGAATTATCTCATGATGATATTTTAGAACTACTTAAGTTAAGTGTTGAGACAGGGAAATATAAAAACTCTAAATGGTGTGAGGGGACAAAGGAAGGTACGTGGTTGGCTTGTGACGCGTATGTAGTATGCCGCCAAGAATGGATTCATACTATGTCAAAGAATGTGAATACTAAATATTATCTTAAGTTTGCAATCGGCAAAACCGGCCAAGTAATTTTGATGGTCTCTTGCCATCTATAAAGGAAAGATAAAATGACAAATTTAAACGAATTATGCCCTATTTGCACAGAGGGCCATTTGACTGAACAAGCTGGTGGAAATGAAGTTAGCTATAAGGGCGAGACAAGGAATATAGCATTACATTTTTCGGTTTGTGATTCTTGTGGAATGGAACAAGGTAATGCGGCTCAAACGCTTAAAAATAAGCGTGAAATGCTTGAATTTAAGCGAACGATTGATGGGTTGTTGTCTGGTGAAGAAATTCGAGAGATACGAACTCACTTTGGTATTACTCAGTTTGATTTAGCAAAAGTTTTGGGTGGTGGTCCGGTAGCTTTTTCGAAATATGAAAAAGGTGATGTTTCTCAGTCAGCGTCAATGGACAAACTCATTAGAGTGTGCAGAAAGTTCCCTGAAGCTTTTGATTGGCTAACTAAACAGGCTGGCGTTGAATATAACAAAAGCAAATTTCTAAATATTGTTAGTCGACCACTAGAGTTACGTAATTATTTTTCTCCAGCAAAAATCCAAAATAATTATTCTATTGAAGCTAAACAAAATGTTTTGCCTAATTGCGCCAATGGTAATAAAAACACAGAACAAGCTATACAGGCAGCATAAGATTATGAAAGTTTCGGCATCACCGATACAAATGAAGCAAATGCTTTATACTAAAATATATGTAGAACCTGTTGAATTTGAAGAGTCTAAAAAACCTGAAGAAATATGGGCTCCTCTTTTCGATTTTGAAGGAGTAGTCATAAAAACCGAAATCCAATGTGTAATAGCTGAAGGGCAAGAAGAAGATCCTGAGAATTTCATGATTAGTATAGCTGTTTCTATACCAAATGAAGACAAAAAGGGAAAACGAGCGCCGTATTCTATTAGTTTACACGCAGATGCCTGGTTTGAAATATCTAAGACAATTCTGCCAGAAAAAAGAGAGAGCTTAATAAGTGTCAATGGGGCATCCATGATGATAGGCGCGATTAGGGAACAAGTTTCTCTACTTACAGCACGTTCTGTTTATGGCCCCATGACATTGCCATCTCTTAGAGTGCTACCGCCAATAGATGATGATATTAAAATCGGAAAATAGGGCTTACAGAAATAAAGGCTCAATGCAATTTTACAATGTCTAAGTTAGTTTTTATCTCCTACTTGATTAATAGATAGAAAAAACGTCCCAAAAAACAATGAGAGAAATTGGGTGTGGTGAGGAAACCTATAAATTGCCTATATTCTACCGCAATGTCACCAACTCTTCAGAAGAAGTTGGATGAATTGCCACAGTATTATCAAAATCCTGCTTGGTCGCGCCCATTTTGACTGCCACCGCAAACCCCTGCAACATCTCATCAGCGCCTAAACCAATAATATGAATACCAATCACTTTTTCATTTTCGCCTTCACAGATCAATTTCATTTTAGTCGGTTGACGGTGTTTGGTAATCGCGGTGTACATGGCGGTAAAACTGGAATTGTAAACCTTAACAGAATCACCGTATTTTTTTCTGGCTTCCAGTTCAGTCAAACCAATGGTGCCGATCGCCGGATGAGAAAAAACCACTGTTGGTATATTTTCATAGTCCAGTTTTTCATTGGTCTTACCGTTAAATAACCGCTCCGATAATCGCCGTCCGGCAGCCACTGCGACCGGCGTTAATTGCGCGCGACCAGTATTATCGCCAACGGCAAAAATATTATCGACATTGGTATTTTGATATTCATCGGTGATTATATAACCGCGAGCGTCCAGTTGAACCTCGGTATTTTCTAACCCGATCCCGGCAGTGATCGGCGCTCTGCCGATGGCATAAATAACTGCGTCCACATCGGGAAGAGCTGCATCCGAATTGGTTTCCAGTGAAAATTGCTGCTGATCATTTTTTACAATCGGAGTGATGTGAGGTATTTGGGTATGGCGATGAATGGTAATGCCTTCTTCAGCCATTTGCTCAACCAGGGTCTCTCTGATCATATCGTCAAATTCTCTTAACGGGTCGGCTTTACGGACTACCAAATGAGTTTCACTACCCAGAGCATTTAATAATCCAGCCAGTTCAACCGCAATATAACCCGCACCGACAATCACCACCTTTTTAGGCTGGCTTTGCATCGCAAAAAAACCGTCGGAATCTAAAATATGTTCTTTTCCCGGGATTTCTGGAATTGATGGCTCGCCGCCGGTGGCAATTAATATCTTTTTGGCACGAATAAATCGTTCGCCAACCTTAATCGTATTTTTATCAACCAGTATCGCCCAGCCTTTGATCACATCCACGTTATTTTTGCCTAACACATTGTCATAGGAGGCATGAATTCGGCTGATATAAGCTTCACGATTTCCGATCAGGGTTTTCCAGTGATGGTCTTTTACCTCGACATCAAAACCATAATCTGGTGCATATTTGAATGCATCGGCTACTTGTCCGGCAAACCACATGACTTTTTTGGGAACACACCCCACATTAACACAGGTTCCGCCGAGTGCTTTGGCTTCAACAATCGCGCATTTTTGGCCATACATTGCTGCACGGTTAACCGAAGCAATGCCGCCGCTGCCGCCGCCGATCGCCAGGTAGTCGTAATCAAATTCAAAGTTGGTATCTGTCATGTTATTGCCTTGTTGATTCGGGGGTTATATTAATGCGTATATTAATGAGTGATTGATTGTGTCAGTATATGCTGGTAGTTTGCCCTTATTTCAAGCCAATGACTACTTTACTATGACTATATCTAACCCGCTATTATTACAAAATCCTATCGAAGAAATCGATAAAGTAGAACCAGGCCACGTTGAGTCGGCTATTTCAGAGGTTATTCAGGCGAATAACGGAGAAATTGAAGCTCTGGTTAAACGGGCTGTTGATGAGCCAAACAAGCTCAGTTGGCAGAGCTTTATGTTGCCATTAGAAAAGCTTGAAGATCGAATCGGCAAAGCCTGGTCGCCAGTATCTCACCTGAATAGTGTGTGTAATAGCGAGGAATTACGCCAAGCATATGATAAAGGGTTAGCACTACTGACCGACTATTCGACCCGGTTAGGGCAACATCAGGGATTGTATAAGGCGACCAAGGCTTTGTTTGATGCCAGAGATGAGCAAGAATTGAGTGCCACTCAGCAACATATTCTAAAAGACTCATTGATTGGCTTTAAATTATCGGGACTTCATTTAGATAAGGACGATCAGCAACAATTTAGTAAAATCCAAAAACGTTTGGCAAAGCTTTCATCCAGGTATGAACAGAACGTGATGGATGCCACCATGGCCTGGACTAAATTATTGACCGATAAAAGTCAGCTGACAGGTTTGCCAAGCGCCGAGCTGGCAATGTTGGCCAGCAATGCAGAAATCCGTGAAAAAACGGGTTACCTGGTGACTTTAGAATTTCCGAGTTATCTGGCGATCATGACTTATGCAGATGATCGACAATTACGTGAAGAAGTTTATACCGCCTATTCAACCAGAGCGTCTGAGCAATCCTCTGACAGCCAGTTTGATAACAGCGCAAATATGACCGAGTTACTCAAACTCAAACAAAATAAAGCTCATTTGTTAGGATTCAAAAACTTCGCCGAATTATCCATTGAAAGTAAAATGGCCGAGAACCCGGCTCAAGTGATTGCCTTTTTAACCGACCTGAATAAAGCGACCAAAAAACAAGCCAAACAAGAATACGCGGCGCTGGCGGCTTTTGCAGAAAGTCAGCAGGTTAGCGAACTACAAGCCTGGGATATTGCCTATTTTAGTGAAAAGCTAAAACAACAAAATTTTCAGGTTTCACAAGCGGAATTGCGTCCTTATTTTATGGTGGATCGCGTTATGTCGGGCTTGTTTGAAATTACCGAGCACCACTTTGATGTGAGTTTTGAAAAGGTGGATAATCCCACCGTCTGGCATTCGGATGTCAGGCATTATTTACTTAAACGTAATGATGAAGTCGTCGCCGAATTTTATCTTGATCTTTATGCCAGACAATTTAAACGTGGCGGCGCATGGATGGATAATTATCAAAGTCGCTTTAAACTGGATGATAAAACCACTCAAATTCCG
>JAUUYO010000322.1 GCA_030590405.1 Kangiellaceae bacterium | reverse complement strand
GCTTCCTGCCGCTGCATTACGAGGGTTAGCAAAGACTTTATCGCCCGATTGGATAGCCTCCTGATTTAATTGTTCAAAAACGCCTTTTGGCATAAACACTTCGCCGCGAACATCCAACAGTACAGGAAAGTCACCCCGCAGTTTGAGCGGAATACTGGCGATTGTGCGGATATTGGAGGTCACATTTTCACCTATTTTCCCATCTCCTCGGGTCGCGGCATGAACCAGCACGCCATCTTTGTAGAGAATGCTGATCGCCAATCCATCCAGTTTAGGCTCGCCGACAAATTGCAGTTGATCGACTTGTTGTGGCTCAAAGTCTAAGCGATCTGTTATTCGCTTAACAAAAGCAGAAAAATCCGATTCGCTAAACACATTATCTAACGACAGCATTGGGGTCAGGTGAGTAATTTGCTTAAAACCTTCATCGGCTTTGCCGCCTACTTTTTGAGTCGGCGAATCACTTGTTATCAGCTCCGGATATTCCGATTCTAGTGCAGATAACTCGCCCATCAGGCGATCATATTCAGCGTCCGGTACGGTGGGAGTATCCAACACATAATATTGATAGTTGAACTCTTCGATTTGAAGACGTAGTTGATCGCTTTGTTGCTGCAACAGGATTGGTTTTGATGGTTGCTGGCTCAATTTAATGGTCCTTAAATATTGCTGTCTTATGATGTTTTATCGTGTATTGACGCGTTGTTTTTGGCTGAAGATCTGCCTGATTTAACTTGGTTAGGTTTAATCTGGCTGGATTTGGACAGACTAATTCAACTTCCGACTATATTCCTGGATCGTATCTAATCGGTGACTATGAGTCTGCTCGCTATATTGTGCTTTGCTCTCGTCTAAGATCTATCCACCCAGTTATTTTTTTAATAATCTAATCGTTTTTACCATCGCATCATAAGCCACCTGAGCATCATCAGGTCCAGGCAACGTCATAAATAATGCAAACGCGGGCGTTTCAAAAGACTCAAGATTATTAATACTAAAAGTCCCTGGGCTGATCGCGTTGGCTAAACTAAACAATACCGGGCCAGGGTTAGCTCCCGTATTTTTGTGGCGATGGAAAATCCCCATCTCGCCGTGCCTTAATCCCTGAGAAAGAAATATGGGTAAGAAATCTTTTCCTTTAAACGTTTGTCCGTCACTGGCTTGTAGAATTAAAGAAAAAACGATTTCTGGCTCGATTTGTAACTCACTTTCATTTGGTTCACTGTTGTTTTTCTCTGATTGAAAAAAATCTTTATTTTCCGGTTGTGGCTCGTTAATTCGGTTATCGACTGTAGATTGCTGGCTGGCTTGTTCATTATTCGCCAAGAACGAATCCACAGACTGACCTGTTAGTGGCGCTTTTTTTTCGGCTATATCATCGCTCACAGGCCTTGCTGTGCCGACGCCATTCAGGTCAAATCCGGTAGAATCAACCTGTTCGTTAATATGACTAAATTGTCGCTTTAGCTTTTGGTTTTCTTTTTGCTGTTTTTTCTTTTTACTAAAATCGTAAAAAATATATCCGACTAGCACAAGTCCAACAATTGCCAGCGCTATGCGTATTTGCCAATCCATATTCTTTTATCCTTGGGTTTTATCCTACACACCAGCCAATCTATACACCAGCCAACCTATACAACAGTCAACCTTACACACCAGCTAATTCGGCCGCTTCATCGACATCCACAGAAACCAGCCGAGAAGCTCCCGGTTCTTGCATGGTCACGCCAGCGAGCGATTGCGCCATTTCCATGGAAACCTTGTTATGGGTGATATAAATAAATTGCAAATGTTCTGACATTTCTTTAACCAGTTTACAAAAACGTCCTACATTCGCGTCATCCAGCGGCGCATCAACCTCATCCAGCATACAAAATGGCGCTGGGTTGAGTCGGAAAATAGAAAATACCAGCGATAAGGCGGTTAACGCTTTTTCACCACCTGATAATAAGTGAATGGTACTGTTGCGCTTGCCCGGCGGTCTAGCCATCACTGTTACCCCGGTATCAAGCAAGTCTTCACCTGTCAATTCCAGATAAGCATGTCCACCACCAAAGACTTTCGGGAATAGCTCTTTCATCCCGCTATTGACTTTATCAAAAGTCTCCTTAAACCGGGTACGGGTTTCTTTGTCAATTTTTCGGATGGCGCTTTCCAACGACTCCAAGGCTTCATCGAGATCTTCATTTTGCGCATCTAAATACACTTTACGCTCAGACTGCTCTTTATGCTCATCAATAGCCGCCAGGTTGATCGCCCCTAAACGTTGAATGCGGTTAGCGACCAACTCTAATTTGGCTAACCAGACTTCTTCCGTAGCATCTTCAGCCAAATGCTCTAAAATTGCCTGAATATCTTCATCGTGGCTGGCAATATTTTCTTCCTGAGTACTTTGCTTGGTGCTGTTTTCAGACCACTGCATGCGCAGCCTTTCTAACCGACTGCGTACCGCTTGCGCCGCTTGCTCGGCTTCGGAACGTTGTTTTTCAAAGACTCGCACTGATTTTTCAACTTCCTCCAGCATTTCTCTCGCTTTGACTAATTCTTGCTCGGCCAAAAGACGTTTTTCTAGCGCTTCTTCCAACTCAATTTGTAAATCATCATCAGGTGAATTGGCATGTTCAATAGATTTTTCGAGGGACAGTTTTCGAGTTTGCAAATCAGAAATTTGCGAATGCATTCTTTGATTAGTCGACTGAT
>JAUUYO010000056.1 GCA_030590405.1 Kangiellaceae bacterium | reverse complement strand
TCTCAAATTAAATTAATAATATCTCAAATTAAATTAATAATATCTCATGGCCATATAATTAAATGCTATTCTTCTAGAGGGAAATGACGTATGATTATTTTGTCATAAATAATTCACGACCAAAGAAATCGCACAAAATAAATATCTTGTAAAACATCTTTTCGAGTGAGATTGTCGAAGCGTTTAAGATAGAAAAAAACATTGCTTAAGGCTTTGCCTCGGTCTGTAGAAGGATTAAAGTTTGATACTCTAATGCCCACAGTAAACTTTCAACGAGCTTGTCTAATAGTATAATTCTAAAAAAAATAAAAAAGAAATTTAGAGAGCAACTGTTAGCGAGTACTGCTTTGTGCGAATGGGTTTTCTAATGAGGGTTAATAGACGTGGTTTTTACATTTCGATTTTCCTTTTCAATTTGCAAATCGAATGCTATTCATGTGAATAGCTTTAATCCAATTAAATTTGTTTTACTAAGTTGGATATAAATATATCACCGGAGACTAAAAGTGGAAAGGTTAGGATGGATTAGAAAGTTGAATTACTTGGGGCATTCAGTTGGAGGTGCTGATAAGTTAATTGGCTTAGATCCAGATGAATTGGTGGATATAGCTAAATCTACGACGGGACTCAGTGATTTTGGCGATGATAATTGGAAATCTAGTTTTTATGAAAGCATAAGAAATTTGGATAGATCTGAAAATTTGCATATCTTGGGACGATTACAAGTTCGAGCGAATTTGTTGAGGTGTTTAAGAAATCGTCTTTTTATTACTGATAAAATCAAACTACACCCTGCAATTCTCGATGAGTCTATCGACAGCCCTCTAATTATAACGGGCTTACCTCGCTCTGGAACCACTCATCTCTTTGAGTTGTTATCTCTTGATCCCTCTTTTCGCTCACCATATTGCTTTGAAGCTGTTTGTCCTGTTGAGCCTCCAGCTGGTACTATTACTGGAGGTATTGACCGTAAAAAAATAGCTCAAGGTTGTTGTGATTTTAAAAATGATTTACTACCAGAACTCAAAACCATGCATATTCACCAACATGATTTACCTGAAGAATGCCAGTTTATAATGAATAGCGTTCTTAGTACTCAGCCGTTTTTATACAATTGCACTGGCGACTATCAAGCATGGGTCGAAGGACAAAATAGAGATTACAGTTATCGTTGGCATAAGAAAATATTACAGCTTTTGCAATACGAACACCCTACTAAACGTTGGCTGCTAAAAAGTCCCTCTCATATACATTATATGGAACTAATATTAAAACACTACCCAAATGCACTCATAATTCAGACGCATCGTGACCCTGTTAAAACTATCCCTTCTTTCCTTAGTCTTATAAAAACTGATACCTCCGCATTACTACTTGAGTCAGAAACTAGCAGTATGGGAAAAAATAATTCTCATCCTTTTATTACGATTTATGAAGGCGGTTTACGTAAGATAATAAAGCAAAGACAAGAAGCTATGGTTCCAGAGAAACAAATTTTCGATATTCACATGGAGGGCCTTGTATCAGATCCGGTAGCGGCTATTCGAACAGCTTATACACACTTGGGCATAGAATTCAGTGAAGAATTTGAAAAAAACATTCTTAATTATCTAGCTAAAAAAACTCGGAACAAGTATGGAAAACATAATTACCGACCTGAAGATTTTGGATTGACCAACAAGAAAATACGTGAGCATTTTTGTTTCTATACCGATCACTACAATATTGCTTTGAATAAATAAGTGCCCACAATTTAACGATTGTGTCCGTGCAACAAAGTGAGCCTTATTGTGTGCTGAATTTTTCCTGAGCTGTTTTCCTAATAGATTACATAAGTATTTAATACTGTCACCGAAAAAATTATTACTCTCAGTAGTGAAAAATAGGTTTTTTGCTCGATAATAAGCGATAATTATAAAGCTTTTTAATATCAATTAGCTATACTGCTGACTGGGAATGAAAGCGTCAAATATCCGAGTAAATTAAAGCATGTGTGTTGTTGTTGTAAAATAAACATAAAACCGAAATAATAAAAAGGCCTATCAATGTCACGGGTGATCATTCTTGTATTAGATAGTTTAGGAGTAGGGGCAACCGCTGATGCCGATCGTTTTGGAGATTCAGGGGCCAATACGCTTGGACATATTGCTTCATGGTGTGCCGCAGATAATCAATCTGCCGAACGAAATTCAGGACTATTAAGAATTCCTAATTTAACCAGACTCGGACTCGCTAAAGCCAATCAACTTGGTTCTGGAATGCTTCCGACGGTTGTTGGTTCTAGCCAACCGATTATTGGTCTTTACGCTGCTTGCGAAGAAGTCTCCACTGGAAAGGACACGCCATCAGGACATTGGGAAATGACCGGTGTACCTGTTCGTTTTGATTGGGGATATTTTCCAGTTAAAAATAAATGTTTTCCCGAAGATTTTTTATCTGCATTAAAAAAGCTTTCTGGACTGGATGGGATCTTAGGAAATTGTCATGCCTCTGGAACAGATATTCTTGAAAAGTTAGGGCAGCAGCATGTCGATACTGGTTATCCGATATGTTATACCTCAGCCGATTCGGTGTTTCAAATCGCCGCACATGAAGAGTTTTTTGGTCTAGAACGCCTTTATCAGGTTTGTGAAAATGCTCGCGAGTTATTAAATGAATTGAATATAGGACGAGTGATTGCAAGGCCGTTTAATGGTCGTCAAGGAGTATTTAAACGAACAGAAAACCGAAGAGATTATACCACCCCACCTCATAAGAATACTTTGCTTGACCACCTTGTTAAAGCTGGCCGTGAAGTGCATTCCATCGGAAAGATTGCCGACATTTTTGCAAATAGAGGAGTAACCCATAAAACTAAAGCCAATGGGCATGATGCGTTATTTGAGGCAACTATTGATGCGATGAAAATAGCGTCTGATGGCAGTTTGATTTTTACTAATTTTGTAGAGTTTGATCAGTCTTTTGGTCATCGCCGTAATGTGGGCGGTTATGCGGCGGCACTGGAACATTTTGATCAACGCTTGCCAGAAATAATGCAAATGATGGAGCAACAAGACTTACTTGTTTTAACCGCGGATCACGGATGCGATCCAACTTGGCCTGGTACTGATCATACTCGAGAACATATTCCATTTATCGCTTATCGACCATCAGTGATGCAAGAAATTGATGCGGGTGTTCGAAGTAGTTTTTGTGATATAGGGCAATCCATTGCCCACTATCTTAAAATACCAGCTCTTGATGAAGGCGTAAGTGTTTTTTAAGCTTGATTTAAGAGTTATTTTGTCCCAAATATTTTATCGCCAGCATCTCCAAGGCCTGGAATAATATAGCCATTTTCATTAAGATGATCGTCAATGCTAGCTGTATAAATATCAACATCTGGGTGTTTTTCCTGGATCATTTTTAATCCTTCCGGAGCGGCCACTAAGGTCAACGCTCTGATATCTTTGCAGTTTGCCTTTTTTAACAGCGTAATGGTTGCTTCCATGGAGCCACCAGTTGCTAGCATTGGGTCAATAATTAATGCCATACGTTGCTCTATTTTATTGGTTAGTTTTTCAAAATAACTTACAGGTTGTAATGTTTCTTCATCTCTATACAGACCAACCACGCTGATTTTTGCGCTTGGCATGAGTTCTAAAACGCCATCTAACATTCCGATCCCCGCTCTTAAGATCGGAACAATGGTTGCTTTTTTTCCTTTTAATTGTTTACCCGTTAAAGGCCCTTGCCAACCTTCAAAAGTATAGGTTTCTAATTTTAAATCTTTAGTCGCCTCGTAGGTTAGTAAACTGCCAACTTCTGCAGACAGTTGCCGAAAGCTTTGAGTGCTTCTATTTCTTTGGCGCATTAGCGTCAACTTGTGTTGTATTAACGGATGGGTTATTTCGAAAACAGCCATAATAGTGTCCTGTTTATTTTATAGTTTATGTTCTTCAAAAATCACATACATTGATCGTTTTGAAAGCGAGTGAAACTGTCAGGATAGGCGGCATTTAAAAATCCATCAAATTGTTTTTTCGCAATGTCCGAGTGCTCAATTTCTTTTTTACTGATGGATTTATCGACTTTGGTATAGTGAAAAATATTGATTTTTACACTGTCACTTTGCCATTCTTTTTGCATGTTAACAATGTTCTTTTCACTATCGTCAACAAAATAAATATGTTTATATTTTTTATTCAGTTTTTTAAGAATAGTTCTTAATACCATGCCTTTGTTGAGGCCAGAGGACATAACTATCCCATTGGCGTAGGTGACTTTTGCCTGGCGGTTGTTGTCATCAAGGTCAAAACTTAATAGCGTATTGGTTTTTAGCAAGTGTTTGTCTTTTAGAGTAATACCGTTTCTGCGTAATTCTCTTTCGGTGGCATCGCGATACTTGGTTGTTCTTGATGTTAATATCATTAAATCATAGGACTTAAGCTCATTTACTATTTGTGCGCTATCTGGCTGAGTTAGTTTGGTCGAACCAATTTCAAATAGCGTTCCCAGGGTTCGAAAAATACACAAAAATTGTTGTTCTTTTTGAATATTAAACGTCTTGCCTTGTTTATCTTGAACAGCTCTACCTCGTTGCCAGTTGTACCATTTTCCGCTGCCGACAAAATTAGTGGATTCTAGTAAAGTATCATCAATATCAAATATTATAAGAGTAGAATCCTTGTTGATTTTATCTGATTTGGCATGCTCTTTTACAAAATTAAGATTATCTATATTCTCAAAAATGGCTGTTTTAGCCAAACATCCATTAGAAATCGAAATAAGTAATAGTAGCTTCAATAAATGATTCATTGTTTAGATGATGCTCTTATGCGTTTTTATTTAAATAAATCATTTAAATAAGCAGCCATTCTAATGCCAGCTTGTTTTAATCTGATTTTTAGGATGGGCAAATTATTATATAAATACTCATATTTCAAAGCATCCGTTTCAGGGTAGGCTTTTTGGCGTATCGATTGACTTTCTTTAATCCAGACTTTCGGGTCAATGCTATTCCATTGTTTCACATTCTTATCTGTAATTTGCCTGCTTAACCATTCGGACCACTCTGAATAACTAAGCTCTCTTCGGCTAAGCATTCCAGTATCCCAAATGTAATGTAAATTACTGTCCCGGCCAAAAAATTTTATTTTTACCTCATTACCGCCTCGATCTGTTCCGTTACCAACGTGAAAAGGTTGATGAAGATCGCCAATTAAATGAACGATGAACTTAATTGCGAGTATCTTATTTTGTTTTGATGCCAAAGGGTCTTGAACCGTTTGAGAGTATTTTTTTAGTGCAAATACTGCATCACCTTTAGCAGGCGCACCAACATCATCGTAGTTTTTCCCGTCTGGAATTGTGACATAATGATAGGAGCTTGCTGTATTTTGCCAAAACTCATCAGGAGATGAGCGCATTTCATCGACATAGGTGGACGCCTCGGCCAGTGATTCGTTGCCGAGAATATCAAAAAGCGCTTTTTTTGTTTTATCGGTTAAATATTGCTCTGCTATTTTGCCGGTTATGCGATGGCCTGTCTGTCCAAGTGCCAGAGTGTTAGTTGTGTAAAGTATCAATAATAAAAAGGTTAATTGCCACTTCATTCTTTACTCTCCTAATCTGGTTGTTAATTGTTGATCGCCATTGTCATCATAAATGGTTGCTACAACCGATAATTTTTCATTATCGTCTTCATTAATACTGAGCATTCCGTAATTCTTTTTTTCAAATGCTTGACCAATGCGATGAATATTGACTGCCGCCGGATAAGTTTTTACCGCAAGACCGCTACTGGTTATTTCTAACAGATTTTGGCCCTCATAATTTACTCTTGCCATCTCTGCTCGATGTATATCGCCACTTAATATCAGGGTATTATTTTTATTGGTTTGATGGAGCATGTTGAGCAATTTTTCACGTTCGTGTGGGAAGTTTGCCCATGTTTCCCAACCCGAAAATTCGGTTAATACCTGAATGCTGGACACCAGTAGCCTCAAATCCGCTGGTTTTTTAAGTTCGTTTTCTAGCCAGGACCATTGTTCAGAACCTAATAAAGTTGTGCTTTTGTCTAATATTGGTTGGTAAGGCCCCAGATTTAGTTCTTGGCGCTGAGCTTTGGTTAAATAGGAGATAACAAGATCATCTCTATACCAGCGGGTATCAAGTAAAATAATTTGAATTTTTTTATGCTTAAATTCGAGCCATTTTGAATGATAAATACCGCCCTGCTTTTGCCTGAGTGGTTTAAGTTCCGGGTAGTCAAAGAAATTGAGAAAGGCTTTTTTTGCGTGGTTTTTACCGATAAAATCTTTGCCTCCATCTGGCATGGCATAGTCGTGATCATCCCAGGTTGCTACTAACGGTATTGACTTCATAAACTTCGAGAAATAAGGTTCCTGGGAGAGTGTATGGTAATCGGCTTTCATTTTTAGCGGATCGTCGCTATCAATATAAACGTTGTCACCCATTAAAATAAAAAGGTCAGGATTATGAGAAGCGATTGTATCCCATATCGGCTGCCTGCGTGTTTGATCTGCACAAGAGCCAAAGCCTATTGTTAAGGAAGGTGTATTATCAGCCAAAGTATCATTACTTTTGGCTAGAATGATAAAAGTTAATAGAAACAAAGGAAATAAATTATTTATCATTCGCTGCAATAGTTTCATAACAAAATTTTTGTCCCAAGTGTGATAAACGAAGATCGCATTATTGACTCAATCTTATCCTGTGTGCAATGCAATTCGATCGTTTATTATTAAAATTTTAGTAACTGTTTGTAATATAAGGATAATTTTATGTTTTTATTGTTTTATTGCTAAAGTTTTAATAACAAGTTAAGGATATTGACTATCTGGTCAGATTCTACTTGACTAAATAGTCAAGATTCAATAGTGTATGAGCAAAATATTAATAAATAATCGAATAAATAACTAATCAGGGTATTAGATTGCAGGCAGCATATTCTTGTTGGCGTAGTCATCTACCTGTCATATTTATTAGATTAAATGCGCCAGCAATACATTTTAGTCGGGCGCTATCTAGTTCTGTAACAAAAAAATAAATATCAAGTACGATTCTTATCAAGGGGAATAAAAAAATGAAAAAACGAATACTCGTTTCCATGCTCGCTATGGCGTTGAGTGGAAGTGTATTGGGGGCGGACACAACGGCATCTGGCCTGCGCGGTAAGATTACCGGCCCAGCAGGTGAAGGAACTGCTAACACTAAGATTGTTATTACTCATGTCGCTTCAGGAACAACCAAGACTGTAACTACCACTGAAAATGGTAGTTTTAATATGAGCGGACTTCGTGTTGGTGGGCCGTATAAAGTTTTTGTTGATTCAGATGTCTTTGAAGATCAAACCTTTGATGATATTTACTTGCGACTTGGTGAGGTTTCAAAGTTAAATGTTCAATTAGTAAGCGAAAGTCAAGTTCTCGTGGTAACAGGCTCTCAATTTAAATCATCTAGCTTTGGTCGTTCAAGCCCAGCTTCTTATTTTAATCTTGATGATTTAGAGTTTGCGGCATCGGCTGATCGTGATATTAAAGATGTCATCAGGATTGATCCTAGAATTAGTATTGCTGAAGCAGATGGTGATGAAGCGATCATCTGTGGCGGTAGTAACCCTCGATTCAGTAGCCTTACGGTTGATGGCGTAAGAATGAACGATAGCTTCGGGCTTAACTTCAATGGTTATCCCACAACAAGAATCCCATTCTCATTTGATTCAATTAGCCAAATAGCAGTTGAAATAGCACCTTTTGACGTTCAATACGGCGGATTTACAGGATGTAATATCAATGCTGTTACTCGCTCTGGCACTAATGAGATACATGGCGGAGTCTTTGTCGATTACACCAATGACTCGTTAACTGGAGATGAGATCGAAGGTGAAAAAAACGACTTAGGAAAGTTTTCAAATAAACGCTACGGATTTAATATCGGATTGCCTCTAATTAAAAATAAATTGTTTTTTTATAGCTCTTATGAAAAATTAGATGGTGTGCAGATCTTTACTTACGAAGCTCTAAATTCTGGCGCAGTGACTATTGAAGATGTGAATCGCGCCATACAAATATCGCAAGATGTTTATGGTTATGATCCAGGTGGCATGCCTGCTTCTGGCGATGTCGAAGATGACAAGCTTTTATTAAAACTCGATTGGAATATCAATGAGTTTCATCGTGCTTCTTTCGTTTACAACTATAATGATGGCTTTTTAATTGAGCAATCAGATGAATCAAACACGGCGTTAACCCTAAGTAATCACTTTTATAAAAAAGGTGCAAAGCTTAATTCGACAGTTGTTTCTCTTTATTCTGACTGGAGCAATAATTTTTCTACAGAGGTTCGTGTCGCTGACACTCGACTAGATAATGTACAGCGCTCGGTTGACGCAGACAGTGGATTCGGTGAGGTTAGAATTGAAAACCTTCCTAATGGCAATAGCTCCTCGGGTAGGATCTATATTGGTCCAGATGATTCTCGGCAAACAAATCAATTGCATTGGGAAAATCAAACCTTCAAATTGGCAGGTACCTACAATTTAGAAAACCACACTCTTACTGGCGGTTATGAACGAGAGGATCTAGATATATTTAATATATTCATGCAGCACACCATCGGTGAGTTCCGTTTCGGAAGTTTTGGACGCAATGGATTGGATGATTTTGAAAATGGTAGAGTTGATGATATTTACTACAACAACTCAGCTGGTACTAATATTCCGAATGATGCAGCAGCAAATTTTTCATACGCAACCAATGCTCTTTATCTACAGGATGATTGGAACTTGGATAACATCGATTTATCTTTGACCTTTGGATTAAGGTACGATTGGATTACCAGTAGCGATGCTCCAAATAATAATCCGCTTTTCCAAGAGCGATATGGATTTTCTAATCAAGAGACTTTTGATGGGAAAAGCTTATTACAACCGAGATTTTCATTTAATTACACCTATTCAGAAGATATCGAATTCCGTGGTGGATTTGGTCTTTATCAGGGCGGTAACCCTAATGTTTGGTTAGCGAATTCTTATTCGAATGATGGTGTCACCAATATTGACACCTATCGTGGTGATAGAAATATTTTGGATGCAAATGGAGATCCATTACCAGGGGTTATTTCAGGAGACGGGCGAGCACTCTTTAACCCGTTAAATGAACAAGTTGATGAAGTTGCCGGTAACGATCCGCGTTTTGGCTCAGAACCAAGCATTAATGCTATCGATCCAGACTTTGAACTTCCGAGTGAGTGGAAATATAGTTTTGGTTTGACTTATGCGTTAGGTGACGGTTATGTTATTCAGGCTGACGCTTTGTATACTAAGAAACAGGATTCTGCAACAATCATCGACCTTTCAAAGGTTCAAGTCGATCCGGCCGATACCGGTACCGATTTTACGGTGGGTAATACGATTGACGGACGGCCAATTTATGAGAATGCTATAGTAGGTGTTGATGATAATGGTTTTTCTGTTAGACGAAGTACACGTAAGAATGACTTCTTATTAACCAATGCTCCAAAAGATGGGGATTCAACCACTTTATCTATTGCTATGGTAAAAAAATATGACTTTGGTTTAAATGTGAATGTTGGTTATGCTTACAATAAAACCAAAGAATACAATCCCATGACAAGCGCGGTATCATTTTCCAACTATACCAATATCGCTACATCTGATCCTCTTAATCCCGGCGTCTCTTCTTCAAATTATGAAGTGCCGCATAATTTCACTTTCAATCTAAGATACGGCGTAGACTTTGTAGATGGTTACACAACTAGTTTTAGCTTATTTGGAAGTCGTAAGAAAGGTCGTCCTATTTCTTATACCTTTGGAAACTTCTATCCGGGCGAACGATTTTCGGATACCAGTGCTTTTCGCCATCTAGCGTATATTCCAACGCAGGCTGATTATGATAGTGGAGCCGTGACTTTTGCGACACCTGAAGATAGAACTAACTTTGATGCGTTAGTTGCTGATTTAGGTTTAGAAGGTTATCGCGGAAAAATTCTTCCTCGGAACGGTTTTAGTTCACCTTGGACAACACGAATTGACTTCCGTATGGATCAAGATTTACCCAGTTTTGCTGAAGGTCATAGTGCTAGTGCTTACTTTATCATTAAGAACTTAGGTAACTTCATTAATGATGATTGGGGAATTACTAAACAGGGTTCTTTTGTTGGAGATGCAATAGTTGATGCCAGGTTACAAGATGATGGAAGCTATGAATATTCTGATGTCTCTACGCCGGATTTAGCAGTATTTCAAAGGCAATCTCTTTGGGAAATTAAGGTTGGTGTTAAATATCAATTCTAATCACTAGACATAAAAGCCATCTCTTTTCTTTTGAGATGGTTTTTTTGTTACTGTTCGAGATTTCACATAATTATTCAAACTCAACTCTATATCAGCAACATAGAAAATATTAAATCCTGCCCAAAAATGATGTAAGCAGGGGCTAAAACTTCAAACTAATCCCCATAAGGGATCCAGATATTCTTAACCTGACAAGCTGCACGTAAAAACTGCTTCCCTTCGCCATTTTCAATCCAGTCTGTCTGCTTACCATCATTGACCCAGGTTCGTTTCAGGTTATCGGCGGATGCGAATTCGACCATTTTGCAGCCTTCATCAGATCCTTGATACCAAATACTTTCGACTTGATCATGTTCGGCTAAAACTTTCGCCAATGTGTCTCTCGTTCCGGTGACGATATTGACAACGCCTGCGGGCATATCGGAAGTTTCTAACACCTGATAAAAATCAGTCGCAATTAATGGAAATTTTTGAGAGGGAATAATCACGACTCGATTACCCATGGCAATCGCTGGCGCTAATAATGATACAAATGCCAGTAGTGGTGAGTCATCAGGGCAGCAAATTCCCATCACGCCAACCGGTTCGTTCATGGCCAATGTGACACCCTGGATTGGTGGTTGGTGTACTGAACCATCGTATTTGTCAGCCCAGGCTGCGTAAGTGAATAATCGCTCAATCGATGTATCAAACTCTAACTCAGCTTGTGTTTGCGTGGCGCTAGTTAAACTGATTAATCGATTGCAAAATTCCGTTCGACGATAGCTCAAATTTTCAGCTAAATAATAAAGAATTTGAGCGCGAAGGTGGCCGCTCGATTTACTCCACGAACAAGTTTTGTGGGCCGCTTCAACCGCATTCCTGATATCTTTACGACTCCCATCGGCGACTCGTCCACACGAGGTGCCTGTTGCTGATGTGACTTGCAGCGTATTGCCGTTATCGGGCCGGGCTTGTTTGCCGTTAATATAAAGCTTGGCGGTTTGATCGATGCCTGCAAATGCGAGTGGGTTAGAAGTCTCTATTTTATCGGATGGTGCTTTTTTCGATTTAGTTGTGGTATTGGTTTTAGTGCTCTTTTCATTGACGATCAGTTTTAAATATTCGTGCATGCCTTCAGCGCCGCCTTCACGCCCCATACCAGACTCACGATACCCGCCGAACCCACAAGCGGCATCAAATTGATTGGTGGTATTGATCCAGATAACACCAGCTTTGATTTGCGGGGCAACATCAAGCGCGCGATTAATATTTTCAGACCACACACTTGCAGCTAATCCGTACTTGGTATTATTGGCCAGTTGGATAGCTTCCGGCTGATGGCGGAATGTTAAAACGCTTAACACCGGGCCAAAAATTTCTACACTGGCCGCAATGTTGGTTGCTTCAACGTCACATAATAATGTGGCAGGATAAAAGCAACCTTGCGCGGGCATGTTGGTGGTCGGTTGCCATAAGCTAGCCCCTTCTTTAACACTTTGTTGCACGAGTGAATCGATCCTTGCTCGCTGACTGTGATCAACAATCGCGCCGATATCGGTGCATTTATCTAACGGATCGCCGATGGACAGTTTTTGCATGCGAAGCTTTATTTTTTCAATAAAAGATTCTGCAATGCTTTCTTGAACGAGTAATCTGGAACCTGCACAGCAAACCTGACCCTGGTTAAACCATATCGCATCGACTAATCCTTCAACCGCGCTATCGAGGTCGGCGTCATCAAAAACAATGAACGGAGATTTTCCGCCGAGTTCTAAAGTGAGTTTTTTCCCGGTTCCTGCGGTTTTCCTGCGGATTAATTTTCCAACATTGGTTGAACCAGTAAAAGCGATTTTATCGACATCGGGATGCTCGACTATTTTTTCGCCGACGCTCCCATCACCGGTAATAATATTAACAACTCCTTTAGGCAGATTGGCTTCTTGTAACACCTCGGCAAACATTAACGCGGTTAAACTGGTGTATTCTGCGGGTTTTATAACCACACAGTTTCCCGCGGCAATCGCAGGCGCAATTTTCCAGGCCATCATTAATAACGGGAAATTCCAGGGAATAATTTGTCCAACCACACCAAGTGGCTCAAATTTTTCATATTCTGAACCCATCAGTTGCGCCCAGCCAGCATGGTGATAAAAATGTCGAATGGCTAAAGGAATATCGATATCGCGAGATTCGCGGATCGCTTTGCCATTATCCATGGTTTCTAAAACGGCAAACTGACGAGAGCGTTTTTGCAAAAGGCGAGCGATGGCATATAAATATTTTGCGCGGCCTTTTCCGCCGAGTTCATTCCAGGCGGGTTGAGCTTTGCGAGCTGCGCTGACTGCCAGGTCGACTTGAAGCGCACTGGCATGCGCCACTTTACCGAGCAGTTTACCCGTCGCGGGGTTATTGCTATCAAAATATTTACCTGAATCTGGTGTATGCCATTCACCATTGATGAAGAGTTTAAAACCCTCTTGATGTTGCTCTAACCAAGTTTGAATACTATCACTGGCTTCTGGTGCGGGACCATAATTCATCGTGTTATAAATCTCTGCTATGTCCATAAACTGTTCCGTTAAGTTGTCTCTTATCGCTTGCCGTTGACGAAAATAACTTTTGACGCCGTAGGAGTCAACAGTTAATTTTCGACAACCAGCACTGGTTAAAATAGCGACCAATTAATGGCAACTAATTATTGGTTTACACCGTGATAATCTGCGAGCCGAAGGCGAGTCCGGTGTAGGCTCTGTAAGGGTTGGAACAAAATCCACCACCTTGTTACATTTTTATTTTTCAACTATTTCTAGTAATCCTATTTCATACTGCCCGTTAGAACTAGCATCAAATGTTTTGATTTCTGATCGCTCCAATAGCAATTGCAGGAAGCTATTAATTTCATCATAAATATGGATAGTTTTTTCTGCAGTACATATCTCTAACCACTTTGGAGCTAAATCTTCAGGGATATGCTCTTCATCTTCAAGAACTATAACCTCATATGTATCTTCTAGAGTCAGTGGCTTACCGTGAGCCACGTCGTCTCTGCAACTCTGGAGAAGGTAAACTGTCTTTCTAATATGACCTTCATCCAAATTAATTTTTAGAGTTTTACATACTTTTTTCAATTTCTTTTTAAAGGCCTCTCTTTCAACCCAGTCTTCGACGCATTTTTCACCAACAAAATTGATCTTAGCCTCAACTGCAAACGCTAGCATCATCAAGCACGACATGCAGACAAACGTGATCCCTCTCTCATCATTATCCTGCAGCATCCTTTCAAGTTCTTTTTTGAAATGAAACGCACCATTCGATAGATCATTATGAATACGATAATGCCTCTTTCGTTTTACTTCGAACTTAACCTTTTTCATAATCTCTCATTCAAATGTAATTTAACGTTTTTCCGTTGACGAAAAAACGCTTTTGACACCGCAGGTGTCAACCGTGATTTTTCGGCAACCGGCACTGGTTAATATAGCAGCCGCCGTGATACGTCAGGTGAAGTCCAACTGGTTGACCTTAACGTACTTGAGCATATTATTAGCTTTGCTTACCACTAACGTTTGATGTATTTTTTTCTGTTTTGTCTCTATTTTCAACCGGCGCATATGGTTTTTTCTTTACTGGCAAGTTATCAAAATGCTTACCTAGCTTGCGCTTTACATCATTCTTGTTTTTTATTTCTTGATTCATTTTTTAATTCCTTCTCATCAGCGTCTTTTCCAATTGTGTTTTTTGGGTCTCCACTGTATTCCGGTTCGTTTGGCATCACCATATCCTGATCTTGGATAGACTCACGAGTTTTCTTTTTAATCAATTCAATCTTCTTTGAATCTATAGCACTCATGGCTCTAACCTTTTATAAAGATAACTAGGATTCATATCTGTTCCCGTGCCTTGTACATAACGATAATTCAGCGATGAATAATACTCAATAAGTGCATCCGCAGGCCTCACGATACGAACTTCAGTGGCGTCAATTAGTCTTGCATAGACTTCGTACGCGGTAACGCAAATTGGTGTCACTCTACCTCTTAACGGATTGTTTTTACCAGGAATTCGCTCAACAAAATCTAAACGAACTCGAGTGCCAGCGTAAGATGGGCGACCCAATGATAACCCACAAAGTGTAGAGTTATACCAAAGTGCCAGCTCAAAACGGTTGGGATACCTCTTCCGATAACTTTCTACTCCAAATCTCCAGTCCCAATCTACTTGCCTCTGTTTCTCAATAAAATTGCTAGAAATCACATTTAGCGCACTACTTGTTATTTCAGTTAGACTAATGGCTTTTTTATCTTGGTATGGAAGCTCACCGAGAGTAATTTCATAAGTTAGTTCCCTGTGGTTTTGATACCTAACTTCCGCTTCTTTATGTGTTGGTCTCATATTTACTTTCCTGTAAAGCTAGCGTTCTAAGTTGGTGCGGCGTGCTTTTGACGACGTAGGAGTCAACTGTACGCTGTCG
>JAUUYO010000227.1 GCA_030590405.1 Kangiellaceae bacterium | reverse complement strand
CTTGATCGGCGCATCGATCTTTTCTTTAGTTTTTCGCGCTTTTCATGGCGATGATGCGATAGAAACAATGTTAGCCGATCTTCCCGGCGGATTGCCTATGGCAATGTTAGTGGTGATGCTTACCATGTTTATGTTGGGTTTCATCCTGGATTTTATCGAAATCGTATTTGTGGTGGTGCCTTTGACCGCACCCGCATTACTGGCATTAGGCGCTGATCCGGTCTGGCTCGGTATCATGATCGCAGTCAACCTGCAAACCTCATTTTTAACCCCGCCGTTTGGCTTTGCGCTGTTTTACTTGCGAGGTGTCGCTCCGAGCAGTGTCGCCACCAGTCAGATCTACCGAGGCGTACTGCCTTTTATTGCCATTCAATTAGTTTTGCTGCTGCTAATGTCTTTATGGCCAGAAATCATTACTTGGCTGCCAAAACAGATCTATGGATAAAACCTCCAGACCCTAGGAGCTGGAGGTTAAGATTTAGTTATTTTTAGGCTGAATGTATTTGGTTATATTCAACTGATTATTCCAGATTTAACCAGATTAGTCACTTTACAAACTCCGACTAATTTTTCGCCACTCAAGCGACAGGCCTTTAAAACTCAGATACGACTGATAAATTCGTTTTGACAACTCATCGTGCTCACCTTGCTCGGCGACCAACTCTTCAGAAATTTGTTTGAATCGATTCAGTACATCATCGGGCAATTTTTTTAGCTCAACCGAATGCTCTTCCACCAGGATTTTGAGCGCCTCACTATTTTTTTGTGAAAACTCGGCCAGCATATCAGTATTAGCAACCAAACACGCAGTGCGAACAATCTCCTGAAGATCATCAGGCAATTGCTCCATTGCGTCTTTATTGATGATTGCCTCTAAAGTCGCCCCCGGTTCTTGCCATCCCGGATAATAATAATACTTAGCCGCTTTATAAAAACCAAAAGCTAAATCGTTGTAGGGGCCTACAAATTCCGCGGCATCAATCCGTCCCATTTCCAGCGCAGAAAAGATTTCACCACCAGCGATTAATTCTGGAGTACCGCCAGCCCTTTTAAGCACTTCACCGCCAAGACCGGGGATCCGCATTTTTAAGCCTTTAATATCTTCCATGCTATTAATTTCTTTATTAAACCAACCAGCCATCTGAATATCGGTATTGCCACCTGGCATCGGGATCAAGTTGTAGGGGGCGTAAAGCTCCTGCCATAATTCCAGCCCGCCGCCTTTGAGCAACCAGCCATTCATTTCCTGAGCATTGAGTCCAAAGGGAACCGAGCTAAAAAAAGAAGCGGCGGGTAATTTACCTTTCCAATAATAAGAAGCGCCATGACCCATTTCCACACTGCCCGATGAGACTGCATCGAACACTTGTAGCGCAGGAACTAACTCTCCCGCACCATAGACTTTAACTTTTATTCGACCATTGCTGAGTTTATTGATTTGCTCGGCAAGATATTCTGCACCAGTTCCGAGTCCTTGAAATCCCGGAGGCCAGGTGGTTGCCATAGTCCAGTTGATGGTTTCTTGTGTTTGGGCAGAAGCATCCGCCTCGCCCGTTGCACAATCTTTTGTTTGACCACATGCACCAAGAAGAGTCGCTGCCCCAGCAGCTGCCACAAAATCACGTCTTTTCATTATTGTTTTTTACCTTATTTAGGGTTTAGCTTTTTTAGCTTACATGTTTACCGCCATCCCATCCACCTTTGGTTAAAACTCGCTCACCCATTGCCGCAGGCGAAGCTTCAAGGTCAGTGGCCATGGAGTCATTCCAGCGATTTAAAAAACCATATAAACAGACAGCGCCCAAAATTTCAACTATTTGGTTCTCACTCCAGTGTTGTTTCATACGATCCATCAATTCGGAAGTGACTCCATTGGGGACCGATCCGGCTGCAAGAGCGTAATCGAGTGCAACTCTTTCTGCGTCTGAATACAGCTCGCTTGACTGATATTCCCAAATTGCATCCAATTTTTCCTGAGAAACGCCGTGGATATTAGCGGCGATTAAAGAATGGGCTTCACAATATTGACATCCTGCAGCGCGACTTGCGAAATGGGCAATTAAACGCATAAAGCCGAGATCGACCTCTCCAGTTTTTGACATAACAGCTTTAGTCAGTACGCCGAACCCCTTTACCATTTCTGGCTTTCTTTGCATGGTTAACAGGCTATTGGGAACAAATCCGAGAATATCTTCAAATATAGCGAAATCTTCGGCAAGTTCCGGGGTCACTGATTTATCGAGGGGTTGTATATGGGCCATGATGGTTTCCTTAATTAAAACATTATTGCATATGCAACACATGTTAATCGATTATTTGGAGACAATCAAGCGCTTTGCTGGGATGCTGATTCGAGTTGGGCAGGCGTTTAGGCGGCAGCATCTTCCCAGAAGATAACCTGATTACGACCTTTGTTTTTTGCCTGGTACATTGCTTCGTCGGCATGTGCCATCAAGTCTTTTAGATCGTATCCACTAGACTGGGTTTCGGTGACTCCAAAACTGGCGCTCACAGGAATATCGCACCCGGATTCTTTAAGGTTGATTTGATTAAGCTTTTGACGGCACTCTTCTGCAATTTTCATTGCTTGTTCTTTGTCACAACCCGGCAAAACAATGGCAAATTCTTCGCCCCCAATTCGGCCAAAAATATCAACCTTACGCGCACAGCTGGAGCATGAGTGGGCCGCTAATTGTAAGGCTTTATCGCCAGCAAAGTGTCCAAATGCATCATTTATTTTTTTGAAATGATCTAAATCGAACATAATTAAACTAACGGTTAAGTTAGATTTTGATAGTGTTTTTAAAACCGTAGTGGCACTTTCGGTAAAATGGGTGCGATTGCAGACTCGAGTTAAGCCATCATATTCGGCGAGGTATTTTAGACGTTGCTGGGAACGTTTTATGTAGAATAACCATAAAATCATTAGTGAGACGCTGAGAATTAACAGGCTGATGATCCAGCGATTGGCTGTGGCTTCTTTTTTTGATATATTTTTCTCTAGTTGTAGAATTTGGTTTTGTTGGTTTAATAAATCGATTTGGTTATCTCTTTCGACGGCGCGATGTTTGGCGGATTCTACTGCGAGTTGTTTGGCTTTAGTTTGTTCGAAAAGTGATTCTTTAGATTGTATGTATTTGTCCTGGTAGGCGAATGCTGAATCAAAACTTTTATTCTGTTTAGCTATTACAGAAAGTACTTCATAAGCATTAACCATTGTCTTTAAATACTGGTTTGTATCTTTATAGCTTGTCACAATTAACGCATATTTTTCCGCGTTATCAATATCTTTAATTTCTAAATACGCCTTCGCAAGTAAACTACTAGTTTCAACAATTAAAAATTGATAGTGACTATCCTTAACTTCCTTAATATGACTTTCTAATAATTCAATTACTCGTTCTGGGTTATTTTTTGTCAGGTAGTAAGAAGCAAGATATGTTCTTAAGACGTTTACAACAACCAATTCATTTATCTTGACACATGTGTCTATTGCATTCAGTATTTCTTGTTCCAAAGAATCGAGATTAGAGGTTGAGAGCTCTGCTTTAAGTTTCACACCCAGTGTCATGCAGAGATTTCTCCCCGTAACTTGTTCATCAAGTAATCTGCGGGTAAAAATTTTGGTAGTCTCATATTGCTCTAATTCATTATAGAAAATCGCCGCTGCTATTAACCCTTGGTGTCTAATATCTACATTTAAGATTTTGTGGTATTCATTAGAGATATATTCTAAATACTCAAAGCCATTTTGCCAATTTTTTTTTAATGCGTATAGATTTGCAAGTGATAAGCTAGCTCTATACCGCAATTCAGTATCTTCGCTATTTTTTTCTACATGTTTGTATTTACTGATAGCATCTTTTACTTTACCTTTGTAAGCACTCGAATATCCACTTAGATAAAGAAAATAATATTTTTGCTTATTTGATAACTTGTTAAATTCTGGCTCAATTGTAAGGAGGATTTCTGAAAACATTTCACTATCGGAAGATTTGAGAGAATCCGCTTGTTTAAGTTGTTCATCAATTTGTTCTAATTCAAGCGTCCAAGTTAATTCGCTATATAGAAATAAGCTCACGCAATAGGTGAGCTTTATTAGAAACTTCCACAAAATCAACAAACTTGTGAAAATCGTTTTTCTTGATTTACTGAAATAGTATTATCTTCAGCAGGTTCCTCTTTGTCATCTTCACCTTCGTCTTCGTCTTCGTCAGCAGGAACTAACATACAAACAATCTTAGAACGGGCATTTAACAACATCTCGAGTGCCTTTTGATCACTATTCAAAATAGCATTCCGAGCTTCAGCGTCAAAATCATCATTATTCAATATAGATTCAAAATCAACTCTGTCTAATCTAAGGTCTGCATTTTTACCCAATTCTTCCAAAAAACCGATAATATCTTTCATTTTTGTTATTCCTTAAAAAATTTCAAACAGGGGGTTCTAATAATAGAAAAGAATAACCTATCAATCAAGCGAAATAGCTTTGATTTTATTAATTAGCTCGCTGTTCTTTTGCATTGGTCGAGCTGGTGGGATCACTAATGTTGTATAGTCTTTCAGTTCAACATCAACTAGTTGACACAAAGTCAGGTGTTCAGCTCTTATTTTTTTAAGTGGTGATGTGGCCGCTTCGTATAAAATCACTTGATGATTTTCCAGGTAGTGTTCGTACAATAACGACAATAATAATTTTCGATACTTAGCGCCAGTGACTTCTATTCCATAGCTTAAATCACCTACAACCCCTATTTGCCACAGTATTAAATAGGCGCTTGGATCAATAACCCTCTTATAGAACATAAACTGACTTGCTTCATACTGCTGACAACCGTATTTTCCTGGATCGATAGCTAAATCAGCAATTAAACAATCTTCTGCGGAAATTCCTGGCTCCATGATTGCTTTATATCCTTCAGAGAGAGCCTCTTTTAACATCTGATGAGGCACATAAGCAAATACCCCCGGATGACCATAAAAAATCCCACAGACATTTTTCCCAGCCCGAACTTCATTCAATACCGCATCAACCATCTCTTTATAAGTCTGTTTTCTGGACTTATCCTTACCATAGTAAACCTGCAGACTT
>JAUUYO010000285.1 GCA_030590405.1 Kangiellaceae bacterium | reverse complement strand
GTTAACCTCTTAAATGCGGCGAGTGAAAAACAGGATGAGTTTAATATCGGTTTGAACCTGGATATCGAACCAACTAAAGCCTTTACAATTAAAACTGATCCCGTCTGGTTTAAAGAATGCCTGTTCGACCTCATTGAATTTATCGCAATCCTTAGTAAGGAAAAGAAAGTATCATTGAGTTCTTGCGTCGAGCAACAGAGTCAGGTGATTAAGATTGTCATCCAGTCTGGGGACATTCAGCTATCTGATGAAGCGTTGAAATCGCTGTTTGAACCCTTTTATTCCAGTCGTAAATTAATCGCTAAAAAAGATATCGGTTTGGCAAAAGCAAAAGGATTTTTTACTCAAATGAATGCTGTTTTAAATTGGAGTAATGAGCAAGGGTTTAGTTTAGAAATCCCTGTAGAAATTTAGGTTTTTTAACAGGAAGCCTTGCTTAACATTCAATAATATTAACCGCCAACCCGCCTCGGGAAGTTTCTTTATACTTGGTTTTCATATCGCGCCCGGTATCCCGCATAGTTTTAATCACTTTATCTAACGAGACCTTATGCTCGCCATCGCCCTGCAAGGCAAGCCTGGATGCATTAATCGCTTTTACAGCACCCATCGCATTCCGCTCGATACAAGGGACTTGTACTAGGCCACCAACGGGATCGCAGGTTAATCCCAAATTATGTTCCATACCTATTTCCGCAGCGCATTCAACTTGCCGTGGACTGCCGCCCAGGGCTTCGGTTAAACCAGCGGCAGCCATCGAACAAGCTACCCCAACTTCGCCCTGGCAGCCAACTTCTGCGCCAGAAATAGAAGCGTTTAATTTGTATAATATTCCAACCGCTGCTGCAGCTAGTAAAAATCGGCGAATATTTTCCTCATCTTTAGGCGCGTAATAACTGATGTAGTATTTAAGCACTGCGGGGATTATGCCTGCTGCGCCATTAGTCGGTGCTGTAACAACGCGGCCACCAGCGGCATTTTCTTCATTGACAGAAAGCGCCCATAAATTGACCCAGTCCATGGCGCAAAGCGGATCATCGTTAGTCGTTCGATTTTTTAGTTTGCGATAAAGAGAAGGTGCCCTGCGACGAAGTTTTAAACCTCCTTTTAATACGCCTTCGGATTGGGTGCCTTTTTCGATGCAGTTATTCATAGTTTGCCAGATATAGTCAAGACCTTGCTTGATTTCATCAATGTCTCGCCAGGTTTTTTCATTTTCAAGCATCATACTACTAATACAAAGGCCTGAGTCTTTGGCCATGGATAAAAGTTGATCGCCAGTCTGAAAATTAAAGGGTAATTTTAAGTGCATTTGAGTGATCGGTTTTTCTTGAGTGTGCTCACCAATGACAAAACCGCCGCCGACAGAATAATAAATTTTTTCTACAATAATGTTTCCATCTAAATCATAAGCGATAAATTTCATACCATTGGCATGCCCTGGCAAGGTTTGTTTTCTATGAAAAACAACGTCCTTTTTTTCATCAAACGGGATCAGTAATTCACCGTTAAGATTTAGCTGAGAATGACTTTGTATTAGCGCTAGTTTGGCAGGAATGCAGTCGGTATCGATCTCATCCGGTTGGTGGCCTTCAAGCCCCAACAGAACGGCAATGTCACTACCGTGTCCTTTACCAGTATGGCCAAGCGAGCCGAAAAGTTCCGTTTTTATTCGAGCTGGTTTGTTATCTTGTGATAGCGCATTGTCAATAAATATTTTCGCCGCGCGCATGGGGCCAACAGTATGGGAGCTGGAAGGACCAATGCCGATGGTAAATAAATCAAAAACAGATACAGCCATATTAATACTCTTTAAAACATTTAAAATATTTAAAACAAAAAATCTAAAAACTCAAAATCTCATTTCAACATCCGACTTAAATTAACAATCATCCTGGCCGTTGCTCCCCAGATTTTGTAATCATTATACTGAATAAGGTAGTAGGAAAACGATTGGTTATTAATATTTCGGCTGACTTTCTGGTGGTTGGAGGAGTCTATCATAAAGGCTAAGGGCACCAGAAAGGCTTCTGCAACCTCATTTTCATCAATGCTTAATTCGTAGTTCGGATCGATAATACCAACAAAGGGGCTGACCTGATATTGGCTAATGGTATTTTGTCTGGGTAGACGACCAATCGTGTGAATATATCGACTGGCGATCCCAATTTCTTCTTCGGTTTCTCGTTTGGCGGTTGTCTCCAGGTTTTGGTCCTGTTGTTCAAACTGTCCACCGGGGAAACTGATTTCGCCGGGGTGGTGTTTCAAGTGTAAGGCTCTTTTGGTTAAAATAATATCCCAATGGTCTTTGTTTTCATTCTTCACCAATGGAAGCAATACGCTCGCCTGTCGAAATTCCAGATTGGGATTTTTGCCGCTCGCGAGTAAGTAGTTTAGCAGCGCCTTATCTTCGTCGAGATCGGAATCGATGGTCTCATCGAGCAGCTCGATGGGAAGTAGGCATTTTTTGATAAAAGATTGATCCATGTTAGCTCTTTAGTGCTTGTGATGGTGATTTATGCAATGAGGTCTGGTTGAGAACCGGCAGGATTTTTCTGAGTTTATCAAAGGTTTCCTGGTACTCTAATTCTAGTTTGGAGTCTGAAACCAGCCCGCCGCCAGCCCAACAGTAAAGTTGTCCTTGGTCGGCAATCAGAGTTCTGATGCAGATGTTGCTATCCATATTACCTTTAAAATCCAGATAACCAATAATGCCACAATAGATCCCTCGTTTGGCTGGCTCCAGCTCATTGATGATTTGCATGGCCCGTAGCTTTGGGGCACCGGTTATTGAACCGCCTGGCAAAGTAGTTGCCAGCAAATCAAAATTATCAAATTGTGTATCCAGTTTTGAGGTGATCGTTGAAATCAAATGATGAACCGATTCAAAATGATACAAACCGAAGAGCTCGCTGACCTCAACGCTGGCTTTGGCGGCGGTTTTACTTAAGTCGTTTCTGAGCAAGTCAACAATCATCAAATTTTCTGCTTTGTCTTTTTCACTATTTAGTAACTGATTGGCGAGTTGTTGATCTTTAAGCGGATCAGGATCTCTTGGCATGGTTCCTTTGATTGGTTGTGTGGTCACCTTGCCCCGGTGGGATTCAATAAACCGTTCTGGAGAAAAGCTGAGTATTTGTTGTTGTGAAAAATTTAAGTAAGCAGAAAAAGGTGAATTATTTTCTCTGGCTAATAATTCATAAGCTGCTAATATTGAGCCTTTATATTCGGCATTAAATCGTTGGGCGAAATTAACCTGATAACAATCTCCAGCATAAATATAGTCTCGGATCTTATTAAAGCCTCTGGTGTAATCCTGAAAACTTAAATTTGATTTGAATGGATGTTTAAGTTGAAAAGGCTTAATTTCAGGATTGCCTTTTGTACTAGCCAGGCTTTCAGAGATTTCGTTTTTTAGCTTCAACCAGTCTATATCACTTAATCCAAAATTATACAGTCTGGTGGTTTTATGCTTGTGATCGCTAATCAAAGCCCACTGATATAATCCCATGCGGATCAACGGGATATTAATATCATCACAGTTGCTTGAGTTGAGCTGTTGTTGTTGGCCAAAATCGTAACTGATATATCCGATCCAGCCACCATTAAAGGGGAGGCTGATCGATTGTTGATGATGAACTTGCGTTTTAGTCGAAATGTCTCGGTAATCAGCCAGAATTTCTCGCATGATTTTAAGCGGATCTTTGTTGGTAAAAATTTGTTGCTTTTTATTTTTGATGATCGATAGTTGGTCTTTATCATAACTTAAACGCACGCTG
>JAUUYO010000084.1 GCA_030590405.1 Kangiellaceae bacterium | reverse complement strand
TTATTCAAAACTATAAAGAATGGGGAATCACTTCCATTGCATTTCCTCCTTTAGGTTGTGGAAATGGTGGTCTTGAATGGGAAATAGTTGGCCCGTTGATCTATCAACGCCTAAAACCTTTAAATATCGATATTGAAATGTACGCACCCTTTGGAACTCCAAAGACACAATTAAAAACCGAGTTTTTTGAGAAAACCATCGAAGTTGATTTTTCAGAAAAAGGAAAAAAAACAAAACATTTAATCCTGAATGGTTAGCGTTAATCGAAGTGGTAAAGCAATTAGGCTTACAGCCATATACAAGCCCCATTGGTAGAACAATCTTTCAGAAAATTTGCTACATCATGACTGAGCTTGGTACAGAAACAGGATTTAAATTTCAACAAGGTAGTTATGGACCTTTTTCCGACAACATCAAAGACGCTTTGAATTATTTCTCGAATAGTAATCTCATTCAAGAAGAGCAACTTGGCAGAATGATGGCATTAAAGGTTGATGTTGCTTATGATAGTTATTTAGAAAAATATTCGACCATTATTGAGAAACGTAAAAAATCGATTGTTAAGACCGTTGATCTGTTTAGTCGAATCAAAAGTACTGATCAAGCAGAAGAAGTTACCACTGTTCTTTTTGCTTCTAGAAGAGTTAAAGAGAAAAAAGGAACTGCAACTGAGCAAGAGCTTTTTGATTATATTTTGGATTGGAAAAAATCCTGGAATAAAGAAGATAAGAAAGAATCTGTATCATCTACAATTAGAAATCTTGAAATACTTGATTGGCTAAGGCTTAGTTATAATGATAATTTCTCTCAGCAAATTAATTAAGTTGCAATTTGCTAAAATTGATTTAACCCATGTATAGATATCATCAAATAGTTTTTTCTGATGGTGAGGCCATGATTTTTTACCCGAACGTTCGCTTTTAATACTGCACACATATTTGCTTATTATGTAGTATTATAATTCGCTTATTGTGTAGAGTAAATGATATGTTAAGAAGTTCCGTGTAGCACAGGAAGCTGCTCCCTGATACGCTCTACGACACTTCAAATGGAATAGCTAAGCTATCGATACTCATCTGGCGAAGGACAACTACACATCAAATTTCGGTCGCCATATACATCATCAATGCGATTCACACTCGGCCAGAACTTATGATTCTCTTGCCCTGCAACCGGAAATAATCCATCTTTAATGGAATAAGGTTTATTCCAATCTAACAAATCGACCTGAGTATGCGGCGAATTAGTCAAAGGGTTATTATCTGCTTGCCATTCACCATTTTTAACTTTGTCGGTTTCGGCTTTGATGGCAATCATCGCTTCGATAAAACGATTAATTTCACACAAAGGTTCACTCTCAGTCGGCTCTATCATAAAAGTCCCCGCTACAGGAAAAGACATCGTTGGCGCATGAAAGCCGTAATCCATTAACCGCTTGGCAAAATCAACTTCGGTAATGCCTGTTTCAGCTTTGATTGGACGAAGATCGACAATACATTCGTGCGCGACTTTGTCATTTCGACCGCGGTACAAAATGGGATAGTGTTCACTCAATTTTGAGGTTAAATAATTAGCATTAAGCAGGGCCATCATGGTGGATTGGGTCACACCTTCTTTGCCTAACATCGCTAAGTACATCCAGGTGATGGGTAGTACGCCAGCGCTACCAAAAGGTGCCGCTGATACCGCTCCGTTATTTTCATTAATATTGGGTATTTTTGCTACCGCGTGATTGGGTAAAAAAGCTTTCAGGTGTTTTTTAACGCCAATAGGACCAACGCCAGGACCGCCACCACCATGAGGGATAGCAAAGGTTTTATGTAAGTTCAAATGAGACACATCTGAACCCATCAAACCCGGTGAAGTGATCCCGACCTGAGCGTTCATATTGGCACCATCCATATAGACCTGCCCACCATGCTCGTGAATTAATGCACAAATATCTTTGATGCTTTCTTCAAATACCCCATGGGTGGAAGGGTAAGTGATCATCAGACAAGACAGGCTTTTAGAAACAGCTTCTACCTTGGTTTTTAAATCCTCAAAATCCACATTGCCATTGTCATCACACTTGACGATTACCACTTTCATATTCGCCATTTGTGCGCTGGCTGGATTGGTGCCATGAGCAGAGCTTGGGATCAAACAAATATTTCGATGACCTTCATCGCGGGATTCATGATACTTGTGGATTGCTACCAGCCCTGCGTATTCACCTTGCGCGCCAGAATTGGGTTGCAATGAAATCGCATCATATCCAGTGATTTCCGCCAGCCATTCTTCTAACTGATCAATGAGCTTTTGATAGCCTTTAGTTTGCGAACTTGGCGCAAACGGATGGATATTGGCAAATTCCGGCCAGGTGATCGGCAGCATTTCTGCGGTGGCATTGAGTTTCATGGTACAACTGCCCAAAGCAATCATGCCATGAGCCAATGAAAAATCTTTGTTCTCAAGTGATTTGAGATAGCGCAGCATTTCGGTTTCGGAATGATGGGTATTAAATACCGAGTGTTCAAGGAACTTAGATTCACGCAACAGCGCTTGATCAAAGGTTAATTGCTCGGTCACCTGTGCATTAAGCGCGTCAAAATTAAGCTTAGACTGATCGCCGGTGATGACTGTGAAAAGTTGCTGCAAGGCTTGCTGAGTGACGGTTTCATCAATGCTCACGCCTAACTGGCCATTACCATCGATGCGAAGATTGATTGAGGCTTCGGCTTTTCTCGCCATAATCTCATCACATTGATCGCCACAATCAAAGGTCAAGGTATCGAAGAAACTGTCATTTTTAATAGTGATACCTTTTGTACTTAATGCGCTGGCTAAAACCGCTGTATATCGATTAATCCGATTGGCGATCCGTTGCAGTCCTTGCGGACCGTGATAGACCGCGTAAAAAGCCGCAATATTAGCCAATAAGACTTGCGCGGTGCAAATATTGGAAGTGGCTTTTTCTCGGCGGATATGTTGCTCGCGGGTTTGCATCGCCATACGTAGTGCAGGTCTTTGGTTAGCATCAACCGATACTCCAATAATTCGGCCTGGGAGCGAGCGCTTAAATTTTTCACGGGTCGCAAAAAAGGCGGCGTGTGGTCCACCAAATCCCATTGGTACGCCAAATCGTTGCGATGAACCTAGCACAATATCAGCGCCTGACTCACCGGGCGATTTAAGTAACACCAGGCTCATAATATCGGCAGCAATCGCCACGATCGCTTTATTTTGCTGCAAACCACTGATGATCGGCTGTAAATCAACCACTTGCCCGTTTTTATTGGTATATTGAATAAACGCGCCAAACACATCGTGCTTAGCGGCATCTGAAACATCGCCAAAAATCAATTCAAAACCGTAATGTTCGGCACGGGTTTTGATTACATCAATGGTTTGTGCAAAGGCATTTTTATCTACAAAAAACTGATTGGATTTTTTATTTTTTGAAACTCGTTTGGCCATTGCCATAGCTTCTGCTGCGGCGGTAGCTTCATCCAGCAAGGAAGCGCTTGCTAACTCCATGCCTGTTAAGTCCATGGTCATTTGTTGATAAGTGATGATCGCTTCCAAGCGCCCTTGAGCGATTTCCGGTTGATAAGGTGTATAAGCTGTATACCAGCCGGGGTTTTCTAACACGTTGCGCAAAATCACATTGGGCGTAATGGTGGGGTAATAACCCATGCCGATATAGGTCGGACAAACCTGATTTTCTGTTGCCAGCGCTTTAATATCTATCAGTGCTTGCTGCTCGGTCCGCGCCGATGGAATTTTCAGCTCTTCGGTCAGACGAATTTTATTGGGTACTGTTTGCACCAATAATTCATCCAGCGAAGTAAGCCCTAACTCCTGCAACATTATTTGCGTTTCTTGTTTATTTGGCCCGATGTGGCGCTCAGAAAATTCATACCGGTTTTGTAATTGAGGTAAGCTTGGTTTCATCATCTTTCTCTTAATCTTTAAACATGCCATGTTTTGACAGGTTATTTATTACTGTAGGAGCGAATTTATTCGCGATAGCTCACCCAAAGCCAGCATCGTTTCGCGGTTAAAAGCGCACCGACAGGAAATAAATTTAAACCGGATACAAAACAAAAAGCCTCAATAGACTATTGAGGCTTTTGTTTCTCAACTGGCTTTATCTTAACTAGTCTTCAATCTCATTTTGATAAGATTCTGCATCAATCAAACCATCGATTTCTGAAGGCTCGGAAGGTTTCATCTTAAACATCCAGCCATCATCATAAGGTGATGAGTTGACCGTTTCAGGGGCATCTTCCAGTACGTCGTTGATGGCGACAATAGTGCCAGAAAGTGGCGCGTAAATATCTGAGGCGGCTTTAACCGACTCAACTACCGCGATTTCATCTTCTAGCGCGACTTCGCTGTCTAATTCTGGCAATTCTACATAAACCACATCACCCAATAATTCCTGTGCATGATCAGTAATACCAATGGTAACCGTTCCGTCATCTTCCATTCTGATCCATTCGTGAGAACTAATGTATTTTAAATCACTCGGGATATTACTCATTATTGATTCCTCTTTTATTCGACTAATTTTTACTAAATTCTTGTCTGGCATTTTACACTAAAGCTTTACCCTTGCGAACAAAAGGCGGTTTGACCACTTTTGCCGGGACTAACTTACCGCGAATTTCCAACATTACCGACTCACTGGTTGCTTTAGGCACTCTGGCCATGCCAATGCTTTTCTTTAAGGTTGGCGACATAGTGCCGCTGGTGGTTTCGCCTTCGCCAACACCTTCGACAATCACTTTCATATGCGAGCGGATCACGCCGCGGCCTTCGAGCACCAGCCCCACTAATTTATTTTTTACCCCGGCTTCCTTTTCGGCCAGTAGCGCCGACTTACCAATAAAATCACGCTCTTCTGGTTGCCAGGTGATGGTCCAGCCCATATTGGCTTCAAGGGGCGAAATACTCTCATCCATATCATTGCCGTACAAATTCATTCCCGCCTCTAGACGTAATGTATCTCTGGCACCGAGGCCACAAGGTTTCACTCCAACTGCGATTAATTTATTCCAGAAAGCTCCCGCCTGGTCCGCTGGGACCATGATTTCATAACCATCTTCACCGGTATAACCAGTTCGCGCGATAAAATACCCTTCACTGTCGGCGGCAAAAAAGACTCCGATACCATCAACGGCTTGCTGCTGATTAGCGGATAAAACCTGATTGGTTTTTTCGATGGCATTCGGCCCTTGTACTGCCAGCATGGCATAGTCGCTGTTTTCTGCGATGCTGACCGAAAAACCTTCTGTTTGTTGATTCATCCAGGCCAGGTCTTTTTCACGAGTGGAGGCATTCACGACCACACGGTAATTGGTTTCATCTATATAATAGACGATCAAATCATCAATCACGCCGCCTTTTTCATTTAACATACCACTATAAAGTGCCTTGCCGGTTTCCTGCAATTTATCCACATCATTGGTCAATAAATATTGCAGATAGACTTTGGCTTGCTGACCTTTAACATCAACCACGGTCATGTGCGACACGTCAAACATCCCAGCGTCCTGGCGAACCGCATGATGCTCTTCCATTTGAGATCCATAATGCAGGGGCATATCCCAACCACCAAAATCAACAATTTTAGCGTTTGAATCGAGATGACTCTGATAAAAAGGAGTTTGCAGGCCCATGGTATTATTTCCGGTTAAAAGCTAGATCAGCCCTGGCTGATTAAGAATTAGGCGGATTATACTCATCTACACCATTAAATTGAACCCAAATGGCTCAATTAGGCTGTTTATATTCAAGAATTGTAGAATAGTTTGCGTTAAATATTGAATGTTCGCCTTACTTCGGATTAAATCTGTAAAAAAACAAATAACGCGGATTATATACGATTGGTGTTTGTTGTTGCTCCCACTTACTGTTGTTGCTCACCAACTACCAATATTTTGCATACTAACCCAAGGTTCGTTGGGCGCTAGCGCGGCACCTGCCTGCAGCAATTCAATCGAAATATTATTCGGATCTTTCACAAAGGCCATATGACCATCCCTGGGCGGACGATTGACAGTAATTCCCAGTGACATCAAATGCTCACAAGTTTGATAAATATCATCCACCTGATAAGCCAGGTGACCAAACTGGTCGCCGATGGTGTAGCTTCGATCGCCCCAGTTATGGGTTAGTTCGAGTAACGGCCCGTGTTCATCTTCTCCGATGAAATACAGAGTAAATTTTCCTGCTTCGACCCGATGCTCACGGATCAATTTTAAGCCCAGCCCTTCAGTATAAAATTTAATCGAAGCGTCTGGGTCGTTAGTGCGAATCATGGTGTGTAAATATTTCATTCTTTTTCCTCGTAATCACCTTCAATCGTTCTTCCCGGATTGTTTAAGTGTTTGTCGTTAACTGGCGAGCCGGGCTTAAAATCAGTCTGACTGGAGTAATACATGTTGCTGGTAGAAGCTGCCATCATGCCTCTTTTAAGCATTTGTCCAGCCAGATACAAACGTACCTGCGGGATCATTAAACTAAAACCGATAATATCTGTGACAAAACCTGGAGTTAATAATAAACCACCGGCAAATAACAGTTGAGCGCCTGCCGCCATTTCTATCGCTGGCATATTACCTTGCGCAATACTTAGCTGGATATTCCGCCACGCCTTAAACCCTTGTTGTTTGAGCAAATTGACGCCGAGCACGGCGGTAACAACCACAATAAAAAGGGTTAAACCCAGGCCCAAAACTTCGCCGACCTGAATAAATACCGCAATTTCTATAATAGGGACTAAAATAAAAAGAATAAGTAAAATGCGAAACATGAGATCTCTCGGATTAGCTGGCTGGATAAATAAGTATTACAAGTATAGGATAAGTGAACCAATTGACTTTGAGCAAGATCAACTGGGCTAATTTTATCCCTGATTGGAGTTATTTTATAATATTGCGGCAGTTTAGTGAAAATCAATGATCAGCAACAAAGTAGGGTCGATTAACCGTTTAGCTCACATTTCTCGAACAGCCTGCCAAGGAGGGGTTTTTTCATAATTCAGCGCTGCCGAATTATGAAAAATCAACAGACCCTATGATTTCACGCTCAAATCGTTGATAATCAGTAGGTTATTTTTTCAGTTAGTCGCTCCCTTTTTAAAGGCAAAAAAATAAATAATGGTAGATAAGAATACAAATAATCAGGTATCCCATGAAGTGCAACGTCAATTCTTGCGACGCACACCAATCAAACTAAAGCAATTTGCCCGATTGCTGAATGATATGGTGGAGCAAGTTGTTGATCCACTGCGAGTGAAAGCATTACTTTCTCAAGTGAAAAAAACCAGAGAAGCCTGCGTTAATCAGGAATTTGAGTCGACCGCCAGACTGTTAAATCAGCTGATCAAACAATTATCCATGGGCGACGGGTCATTGGAATCACAACGACCACTGTTAAAACGTCTGTCGCAAAAGCTCCTACAACATTCAGAAAAATTAGAACTTGGAGTAAAACCTGAGCGAGATAAGCCCGCAGAACCCCTTGTGCAATCCCAACCAGACCCAGTGTCTGAACCCGAATCTAAAGAAATTACCGATGAAGAGTTAGATGACGATCTGACCACTGACCCATTTAGCGTGTATATTGACAAAGGTAAGCTTATTTTTGTGGCGGATAAAGCCGAGCAAAACCAACAACTATGCAGCCAATTCGAGTCAATGGGGGTCGAAAGCCAGCTGGTTGACGACCTGGCAACCGCCAATGAATTAGCCCAACAAAATGGCGGCAGCATTGTGATTGCAGCGCTCACTCTGGTTGAACCCACCAAAGTCCTACCGGATGATAGTGTTGAAATGCCCGGTATCCCGCTTATTTTTACCGCTGATGAAGACAATCAGGAAAATCGAGCCACTGCTGTGCGTAATGGCGGCAAAGGGTTTATCATGGAGCCGGTATCGATTTCTTCATTGTGTGAACAAATCGAGTGGTTACATGATTTACACGTCGATAGCCCTAAACGGGTATTGGTGATGGAAGATTCTAAAGCCCAGGCACGCTATTACGAAAAAGTCTTAAGTAAAGGGCATTTTAGTATTCGCGTAGTAACAGATCCGGCTGTTTTTCTGGAAGCACTACGCAGTTTCGACCCAGAAACAGTGTTAATGGACATGCAGATGCCCGGTTCTTCCGGAGTTGAACTCACCCAAATCATTCGGCAAATGCCCCGTTATGCCCATTTACCGATCATCTTTTTATCTGCAGAAGAAAATATTCGTAAACAAAATCAGGCATTGATGTCCGGCGGCACCGCTTTTATTGTCAAGCCAGTGCAAAAAGAACAATTAATGTTTATGGCTAATTTGTATACACAGCGATATCGGGACTTAAATCCACAAATTGATGTCAATCCGGACACCGGGATACTTTACAGCCCGCAGTTCAAACAAATGATTGCGATAGAAACCGCCAGAATGAGCCGCAGTCCCTCATCATTGGCGTTGGCCATAATTCATCTGGATGAATCGGATAACCTTGAGCCTAATACTAATTTTTCTTTTATCAATAGTGCAATTTTGCAACTGGCGCAACTGCTAAGGGAGCGCCTTAGAAAAACTGACATTATCGGACACCTTGATGAAAACCGCTTAGGGGTTATTTTTGTTTCCGGCAGACAAAAAGACTGGATGGAAGTTATGCATGATGTACAGCAACAATTTGCCAATTTACCTTTTCATCTGCAACATCAGGACAAATCAATGACGATTAGCGTTGGGTTGTCCTCACTTGATTCAAACTACAACGCTCATCAATGGTTAGAAAGAAGCAGTAACGCATTAACCTCTGCACTCCAACAAGGTCCTTCGAGCATTCAGTGGTACCAATCCGACAAAAAATGATACCCTTATCTGACAAAATTAATATTTGCCAAGATAAGTGGTGCAACAATTCTCATTTTTCTTCGTCAAAAGGGCATATGATATTGCTTTGGTTAAGCTTAAATAAGCCAAAGCTAAAATCAAACTGATAATTTTGGCTTAATAAAACATCGTTATGATGATGCCCCCAAAATTGTGAATAACTAATTGTGAACGACAACGATTAACTTAATCAAAATTCCGCCGATAGCATGTTATCTTTCTATCTCGGAAAAATGTAAGAGAGTATTAATGAAAAAAATAATAAGCTGTATTGTTAGCCTGTTCTTAGGCTTGTCCTTATTAAGCCAACCTTTGGCTGCGGCAGAAGAGCCCGTTGATTTGTCAAAACTGTTTGGTGGCAAATCAGAATTTTTAGATGTGGATGAGGCATTCAAGCTCAACGCGGAAATCGTGGATAACGAAATCATCGTTAAATTTGAAATTGCAGATGAGTATTATCTTTACCGCAGTCGCTTTTATTTTGACGCAAAAGGCGCGAAGCTCAGCGACGCTTATATCCCTGATGGAAAAAAGAAAGTGGATGAATATCTGGGTGATGTCGAGGTTTATCACCGTAATCTAGAAATCAGTATCCCGTTTGTTGCCCATCAAAAAGACTTTACCTTTATTATCGAATACCAGGGCTGTGCGGAAGCTGGTCTATGTTATCCCCCGGAAGAAAAGAAGTATTCATTGTTAGCCACTACTGTTTCTGCATCAAATGCTGACACTGAGTCGAATAAGTCCAATGAAGCAACTAGCCAGTCAGCAAATAAGAGCACGACGACAGCTGCCAAACCTTTCGTTCCAAAGCAGGAAGAACTCTCCAATTTTTTAAGTGATAAAAGTTTATTAGAAATCGTTTTTTATATGCTGTTATTGGGCATTGGTTTAGCCTTTACCCCTTGCGTATTGCCGATGGTTCCGATCTTATCCAGTATTATTGTCGGCCAGGGCAAACAGATTACTACCCGAAAATCCTTCTTTTTATCGCTCACTTATACTCAATCGATGGCGATCCCATTTGCCGGTATTGGATTGTTAGTCGGCGGTGCCAGTCAAATCTTTGGCGTTGATATTAATAGTAACTCTTTGCAATCGCCCTGGTTTGTGATGCCAGCTGCGATTATTTTTATCCTTTTATCATTATCGATGTTTGGATTCTATGAACTGCAATTGCCATCGGGTATGCGCAATAAATTATCTAATGTATCAAATAGCCAGCAAGGCGGTACATTGGTTGGCGCTGGAATAATGGGCTTCTTATCCGCCCTGGTTGTCTCGCCTTGCGTAACCGTACCGGTGGCAGGGGTGTTGTTATATATCGCGCAAACCGGTGATGCGATGATTGGCGGGGTGGCTTTGTATTCGCTGGCGGTTGGCATGGGTATTCCACTCTTGCTGGTGGGTGTAGGCGGCGGAAAATTACTCCCTAAAGCGGGTGGTTGGATGAATGCGGTTAAGGCTGCCTTTGGGGTTGGTATGATTGGCATGGCACTCTATATTACCAAGCATATTATCCCCGAAACCTTAAATATGATCCTTTGGTCAATATTGCTAATTGTGACAGCCACTTATATGGGCGCGCTTTCTTCGGTTGAAAGTAATAGTGCTAAGTTGTGGAAAGGTCTTGGTTTGGTGATTTTTTGTTACGGTTTACTTTTATTAATTGGCGCAGCAATGGGCAATAGTCAGTTATTAAAACCTTTGAAAGGCCTGTCTGTTTCAACTTCAGCAAACTCAGCTCTGCAAGCCACCGAAGAAACGCATCGTTTTATTCGAGTTAAAACTATAGCCGATGTTGAACGACATGTGGCCGAAGCCAACGCCCAGGGCAAGTCGGTCATGTTTGATTTTTTTGCGGTCAGCTGTACTGCTTGTTATGAGTTTGAAGAATTAGTTTTTCCAGATCCTAAAGTGATCAAGGCGTTGGCCAATACCATTTTGATCCAGGCGGATGTAACCGCAAATGATACCGAGGACAAAGCCTTGATGAAACACTTTGAAGTGATTGGATTGCCGAGTATTTTATTCTTTGACAAAAACGGCTTTGAAGACAAAAGACTCCGAGCGGTAGGGTTGGAAGAAGCCGAAGTCTTTGTGCAACGAATTGAAGCGGCATTTACTGCTAATTTATAGAGCCACAAAATTCTTAAATTGGTCCTGAATTGATTAAATTCAACTTTTGTTCAATAACGGCTGATTGAATCTTAGTATTTTCCAATTGTATGAAAGCTGTATGGAGCATTTAAAGTTTATCGCTACTACAACTGCTGATCAGTAGCGATATTAGTAGAACTCTGTAAGGTAACATGACCAGAATTCTGAAAGGTCAAAAAGGTTAAAAATCACTTTGTTCAACTCAAATTTAACATTTCAGTCGCATGGGATAAGGTTTTTTCTGAAATCACTTTACCGCCTAACATTCGTGCAATTTCTTCCACCCGTTGTTTTTCATTCAGTTGGTTCACTTTAGTCAAAGTTGCATCACTCAATTTTGTTTTACTGGCAACCAGATGTTGGTTGCCACAAGAAGCCACTTGCGGTTGATGGGTCACACAAAGCACCTGTCGCTCGCTCGCCAGTTGTTTTAAAAGCCGACCGACGGTTTCTGCGGTTGCGCCGCCAATGCCGACATCTACTTCGTCAAAGATAATACAAGGAACCAGTTGTTGTTCGGAAGTAATCACGGAGATCGCTAAACTGATGCGAGAAAGCTCGCCGCCAGAGGCGACTTTATTCAGTGGCTGCAAGGGCTGACCGGGGTTGGCGGATACTAAAAACTCGATCTCTTCCAAGCCATTAGCGGCATAATGATCGCCTTTGTGATTGATCTGGATCGAAAATTCCCCCCCTTCCATTGCCAGTGGTTGAATTTTTTCGCTGACCAGTTTTTCTAATTGGCGGGCCGTTTTTTGGCGACTGTTGGAGAGTAATTGGGCTTGTTGTAAATAGTGCTTAACCGATTGCTGATATTCCTGCTGGATCTGTTCAAGCTCACTGTCATCGGCATTGAGTTGCTGCAATTCATCTTGTAGATTAATAAAATGATTGGGCAGTTCTGGTAAACCAACATGGTGCTTTCTTGCCAGATCATGAAACTGAGAAAGTTGCTGATCTAATTGCTCAAGTTTTTGTGGATCGCAATTGAGTTGTTCACAGTAGTCTTTTAACTCTGAAGCCGCGTCCTGCAACAACGATTCGGCATCGCCGAGCGTTTCAACCAGATTATTCAGGCAAGGGTCCATCGAAGATAACTTAGCGAGCTTTGACATCGCCAAGTTCAACAAAGCAATACTGGACCTCGAATCATCCTCAACCAAACTCAGCAAAGCTTGCTCCGCCAGAGCGAGCCGATCTTGAGAGGTGGCCGCTTGCTTATGTTCATTTTCAAGATTATCCAGAATCGATTGCTCTGGATTGGCGGCGACCAGCTCTTCGACCTGATAGGTGAGTAACTCCCTTTTGGCATCTCGCGCCTGCTTTTGCTCGACTAACTCCACTTGACGCACTTCGACTGCTTTAAGTTGCCGATGGGCCAATCGGACG
>JAUUYO010000316.1 GCA_030590405.1 Kangiellaceae bacterium | reverse complement strand
GGTTTTATGCTGAGAGTGGGTTTTATGCTGAGAGTGGGTTTCATGCTGAAATAATCTGCCTGTATATTTATTTAGCGTCATGCTGTTTAATGGCATCAATCAGTTGGGTAAAATCATCCGGCAATGGGGCCTGCCAACTCATTTTTTTACCGCTACTCGGGTGAACCAATCCGAGAGAAACCGCATGTAAAGCTTGCCGCCTGAACAATTCAAAAACAGCGCTAAAGGACTCGTCCATTCCTCTGGGTTTAAGATTTCGGATCGAATACAGTGGGTCGCCTACAATTGAGTGGTTAATGTGAGACAAATGAACTCGGATTTGATGAGTTCGTCCGGTTTCTAATTTCACTCTCAATAAAGTGAAATGATTAAATTTTTGTTCGATTCGATAATGGGTGATCGCCTGTTTAGCACTCGAACGACCATCGGCTATCACTGTCATTTTTTTGCGGATTTGCGGGTGCCTTCCGATGGGCAAATCAATGGTATCTCCAGCCACCAAGGTATGATGAACCAGAGCCATATATTCACGATCAAACTCTCTGCGCTGAAGCTGATCGACCAGGTGATTATGAGCCTCGGCGGTTTTGGCCACCACTAATAATCCGGTTGTGTCTTTATCGAGGCGATGCACAATACCGGCACGAGGTAATTTTCTTAGCTGTGGATAACGAAACAGCAAACCATTAACCAGAGTATCCTGATAATGACCAGGCGCAGGATGTATCACTAATCCCGCTCTCTTATTGACGATAAGCAAATCATCGTCTTCATAGTGGACCTCAAAATCAATATCGACCGCTTTCCATTCACCTTGATCTTGTAAGGTGGGGACGACTTCCAGCTGCTCGCCTCCCAGGACCTTTTGTTTTGGTTTAACGATCACTTGCTCGTTTAACTTAACTTGTTGATTTTTAATCCAACTTTGCAATCTGGATCGCGATAACTCCGGGAAATAATGTAGTAAAACATGATCGAGCCGCTCACCAGCCAATGCTTGCTCAACAACAAAATCTAATCCGGGTTGTTCTTCTTGCTCATCTTTCATGGAACTTTTTGTCACTTTGTGGGCCTTATCTGTTGGTTGGTGTAGCAGTTATTGGCCCTCTCAGGTAAAATAACGGCAATCACTTAATTTTATACGTTAACAACTCATTTTGGTTTGATTAATAGCCATTTAACCACTATTTGAGTTTACTGACGTTTATACCTGATACTTTAATGTTAATGCAATTTAATATAATCGTTTCATTAATCGTGTCATTTTAACGACTTTGAGAATCAATGAGAATAGTAAAAAGCACTTGCTTAGTTTTATTACTAACACTTTTAGCCGCATGCTCCAGTAATAAAGACGATATTACCGGCGCGGCGCGGATCAATAATGCCTTCAAACTGTTTGAAAAGGCACAATATTCAATGTATTCAGGCAACTATCGAAGTGCGGTTGAATATCTTGAACGATTGGACAGTTTATATCCATTTGGCGCTTATTCTCACCAGGCACAGCTGAATCTGATCTATTCCTATTACCAGTTAAACGACTATGGCACAGGGATCGCATCTGCCGAAAGGTTTATTCGACAAAACCCGCGTCACAAAGATCTCGATTATGCCTATTATATGAAAGGTTTAATCAACTTCTCCACTGAAACCGGCTTTGGTAAAGATTTATTCTCCGCCCCCATTTCCGAACGAGACGCTGGCGCTGCCCGCCAATCATTTGATGATTTTGCAGAGCTTTTGCGTCTATTTCCAAATAGTAAATATGCCAAAGATGCTCGTCAACGGATGATCTTTTTACGCAACCGATTAGCTGACTACGAATTGCACGTTGCCAATTATTATCTACAGCGTACCGCTTATCTCGCTGCAGCCAACCGGGCTAAATATGTGGTCGATCATTACCCCAAAACCCCAGCAGTTCCCCATGCACTTGAGATGATGATAATTACCTATAATCTTCTTGATTTGCCTGAATTAGCCGAAAACAGCAGACGGGTTTTATTGTTAAACTATCCAGACCATAAAATCTAATAGACAATTTAATCTAATAGACAATAATAAAAATGACACATATAAAAAAAGGCGCTTCAAGCGCCCTTTTTTATTGCTGGTAATATTTTATTGCCAGTAATTTTGTCTGGTCCATGGATTGCCATCAACCCGTGGGCCGAAGCCATTTTTAAATCGCACTTTCATTTTCATCGCCAGTACGAATACGGATGATTTTTTCGATCTCAGAGATGAATATTTTTCCATCACCTATCTTGCCGGTTCTTGCAACTTCCATAATAGTATCAACGCAAATATCTAATAGATCATCTGAAATGATGATTTCTACTTTTATTTTAGGTAAAAAATCAACCATATACTCTGCGCCACGATATAACTCAGTGTGACCTTTTTGCCGTCCAAAGCCTTTAACCTCAGTAACTGTCATGCCAGAAATCCCTGCATCACTTAAAGCTTCACGGACATCGTCCAGTTTAAAAGGCTTGATGATAGCTTCGATTTTTTTCATGGCAAATTCCTTAAGAGTGGCAATACATAAGGCGCTCTAACAACACCTACAATCAACAATAATATCACAGGCTTGTCGACTATACAGTCAAAATCTTATTGTCTGGGGCTATCGGGATAGACTTTATAGTTTGATCAGATGGATGGAATTAAATTAACCAGGCCATGCAGGGCAAACGGGTTTAAATCATACAGATGTAAACCAAAATGAGTGAATTTCAGTGCGAATAAAATAGTTTTAATTGTTTTGCTTGTTTTAACGATAAATTTAAAGAAGACACTCTATTTTACGGG
>JAUUYO010000074.1 GCA_030590405.1 Kangiellaceae bacterium | reverse complement strand
GGTGAAGGAAAGCAGAAAAACTTAAAAAATAACATGCCTCTGTACTTAACTCAGTATTGTTAGTAAATTCTAGAAATACCTTGAAAATCGTCAGCTTTTTGTTGATACCTACAATTTCCCTGAGTTAACTGCAGAGGCATGAAAAATAAACTCCGATAGTTTAGCAAAACATATAGGTTGTAAAATTCGGCAGCTAAATATAAAGCCGCCGCCCCCCATCAACATTGATAATGCTACCGGTGGTATAAAGTGCATCTAACAATAAATAAGCCACCGTCAAGCTGATATCTTGAGCAATTCCTGGCCTTTTAAGCGCGGTATTTTCAATAATGAATTTTTGTTTGGGTTGATCTTGCTCACCACTATTGGTTGGCCATAAAATAGCGCCGGGCGACACGCCATTAACTCGAATCTCCGGTGCCAAGCGATAGGCTAATTGCTTAGTTGCTTCTAATAGCGCCATTTTACTCGCGGTGTAATCACAATGTTTGGTTAGTCCTCGCTGGGCATAGATGTCGATAATATTAACTACCGCACCATGGCTTTTCTTTAAAAAGGGAAAAGCTGTCTGGATTAATTTAACCGGTAGAATAAAGTTGATCTGCATAAAGGCATCAAGTTCATTATTCGGTGTTTCCAAAAAGGGCGTTGGGTAAAAAATAGACGCATTGTTAACCAGGTAATTCAACCGACCGAATATCTGGATAATTTGTTCAACTAGATTATCAGTAGCATCAGGCTCGGTTAAATCGCATTGAAACACGGAGGCGCTATTCGCTCTTTTGGTATTTAGCTGATCGCAAAGTGATCGAGCAGCTTCAATCGACTGTCCACAATGAATGGCAATGTCAACTTCTCGTGCATGTAGCTCAACAGCAATACTCTTGCCGAGCCGATGGGCAGCCCCGGTGACTAAGGCGACTTTGTTATTATTTTTCATAGACACTGTTATTATTTTTCATAGACATTGTTGCTATTTTTCATAGAAAGTACGAATAAATAGAAATCAGTAATAAAAGACGATAGGATCTATTATTGATCAAATCCTGGCAAACACCGAATTTAAAAAAATGAAGCAAAGCGCTAAGCCATTAGAATCTTTTAAACTCTCTGAACAAGCGAAAGGCATTCAAGACCGTCTGTCCGCTAAAATTCAGTCAGAACTCTTTAAGCAAGACGGCAAAATTCCTTTTTCACAATTTATGCAAATGGCATTGTATGAGCCAGGGTTGGGCTATTACCAAAACAACCTGCACAAATTTGGCGAAAAAGGGGATTTCATCACCGCGCCAGAAATGGGCAGTAATTTTGCTAAATGCCTTGCCAGAAGTATCAGGCAGTTTTTTCATGATTCACCCTCTACAGAGCCAACCCCATCTAGAGTCCTGTTAGAAATCGGAGCGGGCAGCGGGATCTTGGCGGTTAATCTATTGATGGAATTGGAACAACTGGATGCACTACCGGATCAATATCTTATTCTTGAACCTTCGGCGCAATTGAAAAATCAACAAAAGTCTCTGTTAAAAAAGAGATTACCGGATTATTTTTCCAATATTGAATGGATTAGTCAATTACCCGAGAAACTACAAGGTTTGATTTTAGCCAATGAAGTGGTTGACGCGATCCCATGCGAGCGAGTCAGACGGGTCGATGGCCAATGGCGTCAACTGGGGGTTAGCTATGCCAATGGCGATTTCAATGATTGCTTAATGACGCCTGTTGATGTGGACGATTTACCCAGTCTTCTATCCAGAGAATGCGGTGAAAACTGCTATCCGGATGACTACACCACAGAATACAGGCCACTCGCTAAAGGATGGATCAAAGCACTTGCTAATAGCCTCGATAGCGGCGCAATTTTGTTGATCGATTACGGTTATTCGGAGTCAGAGTTTTATCATCTACAAAGGGTGCAGGGCAGTCTCCGCTGTTTTATCAGTCATCACTCACACTCTCAGCCATTGCAATATGTTGGGTTGCAGGATATTACCGCCCATGTTGATTTTAGTCAGATTGCCCGAATAGCTTATGAAAATGCACTAGAAATTAGTGGCTATACGAGCCAGGCGGGTTTTTTACTGGAAAATGGTATCACCGAAATTAGTGATGAAAGAGCACAAAATCAAACGCCTGAACAGCGATATCAAACAAGCCAGGAGTTACAGAAATTATTAATGCCAGGGCAAATGGGCGAAGTGATTAAGGTGATCTTATTGAGCAAAAATCTGGAAACTCAAATCAAAGGATTCACATTACAAGATCATCTACACAGATTGTAGTAGAATGTGGCGCTTTCAGGCTTCGGGCAAATCGGGATTAAAATAGAATAAAAACTATGAAATTTAAACTCATCATCTTTTTCCTGCTGTTTAGTGTCAGTCCCTGGGCGCATGCCGCCGAGTTAGTCGCATGGAAAAGTTACTTGGCGGTGGTGATGGGGATCGCTTTGATTGGCGGGACGATTTTGAGTCTGCGAAACGAAAAAGCGGAGAGCCGAGCGGCCAAAATACTATTAGCCGGACTTTATTTTTGGGTGATCACTTTTGCCGAGTTGATTGTACTCGCACTGATTTACCACTTCACTCAATCGTGATTCGATTATTATCAATAAAATTCAAACTGGGAATAAATAACAGATGGATTGGATACAAGCCGTACTCTTAGCACTCCTTCAAGGGTTTACCGAATTCTTACCGATATCAAGTTCAGCCCATTTAATTTTGCCAGCACAATTACTGGGATGGATTGAACAGGGGATCGCTTTTGACGTGGCAGTTCATGTTGGTTCTTTGATGGCTGTATTAATTTACTTTCGCAGGGAAGTGGTTGAGATGTCCATCGCCTGGTTTGCCTGGGTATTTAAAGGCCAAAAATCGGCCAATGGTCGGCTCGCCTGGGCGGTGCTTTGGGGGACAATCCCTGTTGGAATTGTTGGTATCATTTTCAGTTTACTTGATATCGACGATTATTTAAGATCGACTAAAGTGATTGCGACAACCACTATTTTGTTTGCTTTTGTACTTTGGTGGGCAGATAACCGTTCTCAGGAAGAAAGAGATGAACATACCTTAGGCGTTTTAGATATTCTGTTTATTGGCTGCGCTCAGGCGATAGCTTTGATCCCCGGCACCTCTCGCTCGGGAATAACCATGACTGCGGGTTTAATGCTCGGTTTGACCCGCACCGCAGCGGCCCGATTTTCCTTTCTACTTTCGATCCCGGCGATTATTTTACCAGGCGGGTTAAAATCTTATGAACTGGCTACTGGTGAGCTGCCGGTCGACTGGATGATGATTATGTTAGGGGCGGCTGTGTCTGCGGTGGCGGCTTTAACTTGCATTCATTTCTTCTTGATTTTGTTGGAGAAGATCGGTTTTAAACCGTTTATATTCTATCGACTGGGGCTTGGCGCGGTATTAGTTTATATGCTGCTCTAACTTGGACTCTGTTGTTAAATCATATGCTTAACAACACTCACTCGCTGCCTATGGAGCTGTTCACCGATTTGTTTGCCGCTATAACCACTGTCAATAATCACCTTGATCGAAATCGCCTGACAAGCATTAAGCGCTTTTCTCATAATGTTTGATTGAGGATAATCTCTGGTTTCAAAGCCTGTTCGCCCCCTAAAATCGGCTTCGCAGGCAATCAGGAATTGCTCAAATCTTTCAGGTTTTCTGAATGCGTCGGTTTGCTCTAAGACTTTGACAATGGTTTTGGGTTTTAGATCTTCGATGCGGTGTAAATGCAGATGAAATTCACTGACCAGTTTGGCCAGTCGAATATGATTGGTCGGCGCTTTGATTCTTTTACCCAACTGCTCAATGAGCGGCACTCCCATTTTCTCGTGTCCACGATGGCTTGGCCATTGATCGATAGGAGTCGCGCCTTTACCAAGGTCGTGACATAACGCCGCAAATCGAGTTATTGAGTCATCTGATAACAAGACACATTGCTCCAATACCATCATGGTATGCACCCCAGTATCGATTTCCGGATGCCATTTTTCCGGGTTAGGGATCCCCCAAAGGCAATCAAGCTCGGCAAACCAGTCGGCCAAAGCGCCACAATCTTTAAGGGTTTGAAAGTAAACCTGAGGGGATTTTTCGCAAAGCGCCCTGACGGTTTCCTTCCAGACTCGCTCTGCGGTGAGGGTCTTTAGCTCGCCCGAACCAGACAATTGCTTCATCAAGGCTAAAGTTTCAGGCGCAATGCTAAATCCTAAATGATGGTAACGGGCCGCAAAACGAGCCACTCTTAACACCCGTAAAGGATCTTCAGAAAAAGCCGGAGAAACATGCCGCAGAATTTTATTTTGCAGATCCTGATTGCCATTGTAAGGGTCAAATAACTGGCCATTATCATCGAGTGCCATGGCATTAATGGTCAGATCGCGCCTGATCAGATCCTCTTTAAGGCTAACATCTTTTGATGTGAACACCTCAAAGCCATAATAGCCTTTGCCTGATTTTCGTTCTGTTCGGGCAAGCGCGTATTCATCACCGGTATCAGGATGCAAAAATACCGGAAAATCCTTACCCACTTGTTTAAATCCCTGATTAAGTAAATCATTAGGGGTAGCGCCAACCACCACCCAGTCTTTTTCAATGACAGGATAATTCAGCAGTTTGTCTCTTACTGCGCCGCCGACCAGATAGGTTTGTATCACTTTTGTTTACTTAGCTCGCTATTTGATAAATCTGAAATTGAAGGGATATTGATATTCTACGCCTTCATTAGCCTTTATCGCTGCAATGATAATGACTACTAATTCAAAAATGGCAAGCCCGACAACTAAGAAAAATCCTATTATAATAAACATCAAGATAAAAGAGACAAAAAAGGCGATCGCCATGGTTATCTGGAAATTGAGGGATTCTTTGCCGTGATAATCGATATAGGCAGATTGATCTTTTTTCATTTGCCAAACCACAAGAGGGCCGATAAGACTACCAAAAGGAATGATGAAACCGGCAAAGGCCGCCAAATGGCAAAACATGCCCATGGTTCTCTCATCTTGGGTTAGGCCCTTTTCTGTCGGCTGGTTAGTGGTTTCTTCTTGACTTGGCGTAGTATTGTCACTCATTATGCTTTCCTTAGTATCGATTCAGAATCAGACACTAATATACCTGTATTTGTTGTCTTCTCCAAATTATAGAAATAAATACTGACTAAACTTTGTGCTCAATCCGTAAACCATGTATCAAATTTATAAAATATGTATTTAAGTCACTTTTCATTAAACGAGCGACCCTTTTCGATCTCGCCTGATCCCCGATTTCTGTTTATGAGTAATCGATATCGCGAAGCGCTTGCCCATTTAACTTATGGGGTTGAAGATGGTGGCGGATTTGTTTTACTGACAGGGGAAGTTGGCACCGGTAAAACCACCGTGTGTCGTTGTTTGTTGCAGCAATTACCAGAAAATACTCGATTGGCTTTTGTGCTTAATCCAAAATTAAATAGTTTGGAACTCTTAGCAACCATTTGCGATGAGTTGAAAATTGACTATCCAGAAAATTGTAGCAGTTTAAAAATACTCACCGATAAACTCAGTCAATATTTACTCAGTTGTTATGAACAAGGTCTTAGTGTGGTGGTGATGATCGATGAAGCGCAAAATATTGCTACCGAAGTACTCGAGCAAATTCGATTATTGACTAATTTAGAAACTAACCAGAAAAAGTTACTGCAAATTATTTTGGTTGGGCAACCTGAACTGCAAGAAAAACTAGCACAAAGAGATCTGCGTCAGCTGGCGCAAAGAATTACCGCCCGTTATCATTTGCGTCCGCTTAATTTAAAAGAAACCATGGCCTATGTGCTTCATCGAATTAGAATTGCGGGCAGCCGTAAAGGGCTCTTTACCAGAAAATCGATTGTATTGCTGCATGCGAAAACCTCAGGGATTCCACGACTGATCAATACCATTTGCGATAGAGCGCTAATGGCTGCCAGTAGTCGCAAAAAAAATCTGGTGAGCTATCGTATTATGCGTGATGCTATTCGTGATGTGATGGGGGTGCCCCATCATACAAAACCAATAAAAACGCGGCAACCTCTAAAACTTCTAACCTGGGGTGTTGTCGGGATTTCGCTGATCGTCCTGATTGGATTGTCTTTCTGGTTAGGCCAGGTTTCTAACCAGTCAATTGAAACTCAATCGACAAACGTTGAATTGACTTCTTCCTTGTTGCTCCCAAAGGAGTCTCAAAAAGATCTTCAAGAAGCGAGTGAACAGCAAGCTAAGCCATTGGTAAACTCTCAACAGGCCTCGTCAAAAAGTTTACAGGCGTCTCTGGTTGATAAAATGCTGGCTGAGCAGCGCTGGGATACTACCGGAAAATGGTCGATGCAGCAGCTAATGAACCTGTGGCAAGTTGAATACTCGCCGTTGGCAGACGGTGCGGGGTGTGAATTTGCAGCCAGTTACGGGTTAGTCTGCCGATCAATGAAGGGCAATTGGCAGCAGCTGGGAGAGTATAATCGGCCAGCGATCTTAAAGTTTTCTGCCGGTTTGCAAGGCGAATTTTGGGGCACATTAAAAAAATTATCATCACTGGATGCAACGCTTATTTTCGGCGAACGTGAAGTCACTGTTCGGATTGATGAACTATCGACAATCTGGACAGGTGAATATCAGCTATTATGGCAAGCGCCTAATGGATATCGCGGTGATATACGTATCGGCGATCAAGGGGTAGCGGTTGTTTGGTTGACGGAAAAAATGAAGCAGTTAGTTGATGTCGAGTTAATCATTTCGCAAAATTTTACCAACGCACTGCAAAAGGCGCTTAAAGTCTATCAGAGTCAACGAAGCATCAATGCCGATGGTATCGCCGGAATGCAAACTATTTTAACTATCAATGGGGAAACGCTCGCAGGTATTCCTCAGTTACAAAAACATTAGCTGTAGCAATTTCTAAGAGACGATATTATGTCGATATTATTAGAGTCACTTAATCAAACAAAACATTCTCACGACGCTTTATCAGGAAATAGCGTACCCAGCGTCAATGATACCCATTTTGACGATGAGATGTTAAGTGATGAGTGGCTTTTTAAAAAGATATTTTTCTGGAAAATCATTTCCGGTTTACTTCTGGTTGTCTTGCTTGGGAGTTGGGTAGGCTTTTATTTTTATTCCGGCAATTCCAAAGATAAAGTTGATAGTCAGTTTTTTAAGCTTGAGCAGCAAAACAAGATGATTGCTGCAAAAAAGTTACCAGATAATATGTTAGAGACTAAACTGCCTTCCCAAAAGGGAATTAACCACAAACCTCAACAGGTAACCGACAATAAACAGGCCGATGCCATTGCCACAGATGAAACTTCCGCTCCAATAAAAGAAAAGTATCAACCGAAAAAAATAAAGCCATCGAATAAACCCAATGGATTTGAAAAAGCGATCGCCAAACCTCTCGTTACGCAAAATGCAAGTCATCAAGCGACTCAGGTGGTCGAGTTTGAATCTTTGAGCGATGCTGAAAAGCAGGAATTGCCGGAACTTGAAATAAGTTCTTACGCGGTTTCGAGTAATACGAAAAAAAGTTTTGTGGTTTTGAATGGTGCTTTTTATGCTCAAGGTGAAACCATTACACCTCATCTGGTTTTGGTTTCAATTGAAAAGGAAGGTATTTTAATGAGATATAAAGGTCGATTGATCAGTAAGAAATACAGTTTGTGATTTTTTGGTTATTTAACACCATTCTGTATTCATATAATAAGTGCAATTTATGAAATCGACGACATTCTGGCAAAAAATCAAATTATTGATATTTAAATTATTACTGATAGGCTCCTTTTTTTTATTGATTCTAATTATCTACTTGGACTCAAAAGTAAAAAATGAATTCGAACAACAGGCCTGGGATATTCCTGCTAAGGTGTACGCTCGCCCATTAACTTTTTCATTGGGCCAATCGCTTAAATTTTCTGACTTGATCAAAGAGCTTAATTTACTGGGGTATAGACAAACCATAAAAGCCGTCGCCAGTGGTGAATATGAAGCATATCAACAGACCTTAGTGATCCACACTCGGCCATTTAAATTTTGGGATGGTGAACAAGCTTCACAATTTATTCAATTGACTATTAACGACGATAAAATTAGCTCGTTACAAGATTTTAAATCAAAACAAAATATCAACTTTCTTCGCCTCGATCCGTTGTTACTCGGAAATGTTCAGATCAATCCGAACAACAATACTCAAGACCGACAACTGGTTTATCTGGATGATTTGCCAGCAGATTTTATCACTGCACTTTTAGTGACTGAGGACAGAGCGTTTTATAATCACTGGGGATTATCGTTAAAAGGGATTGCCCGAGCGCTGTGGAGTAACCTTAGTCAGGGCGAGGTCAGGCAAGGTGGAAGTACCCTCACTCAGCAGTTAATGAAAAATCATTTTCTTTCCAATGAGAGAAGCTTATCGCGAAAGAGTCAGGAAGCGCTCATGGCGTTATTAACCGAATATCATTATGACAAAAAGACCATATTACAAGCTTATGTTAACGAGGTGTATTTAGGTCAAAGTCGAAATACCGCCATCCATGGTTTTGCCAGAGCCAGTGAGTTTTATTTTGATCGAAAATTATCCAAGCTCAATTTATCACAAATCGCACTATTGATCGGCATGGTGAAAGGGCCTTCTTACTACAACCCCAGAAGGCATCCCCAAAGGGCCAAACAAAGAAGAGATCGGGTGTTAAGCCAAATGAGTGAGCAAGGCTTGCTCGACCAACAGAGTTACCTTGAAGCAATATCCAGGACTTTAATGGTGGTCAGCAAGCCACCAATAAGAACCAGCCGGGTACCGGCATTTATGGGGTTGGTTAAACGAGAATTATCCAGCGATTACAGCGCTGCATCTTTAAAAAAGGATGGTTTGAAATTATTTACCAGTCTTGATCCCATCCTACAAGAAAAGGCTGAAAAATCCCTGAGTCAACGTCTCGCCCAAATCGATGCCAACAATCAATTGCAAGGTGCGATTATTGTGACGGATATTGCCAGTGGCGAAATTCAAGCAGTGGTCGGTGATAGGCAACCAAATTACGTTGGTTTTAATCGCGCCATTGATGCTTACCGGCAGACTGGTTCAGTAATTAAACCTCTGGTTTATTTAAGCGCCTTGCAAAATCCAGAAAACTTCAATCCAGTGACCCCGATAAAGGATCAGGTGTTTTCATTAACGGGAACGGATGGTAGTGTCTGGTCACCGCAAAATTATGATAAACAACAACATGGCGATACGAACTCGCTTATTCCATTGGCCGAGGGTTTGATTAATTCCTATAATTTGGCGACCGCTCGTTTAGCTATGCAGGTAGGCATCGATGAAATAGTAGAGACAATTACTGATATGGGGTTTGAGAGAGAATTACAGGCTTTTCCCTCAATTGCTTTAGGTAGTAAGGAAATGTCGCCATTGGAAGTCACCATTTTATATCAGGCTATTGCCAATCAAGGCGTATCAGTCAGACCTCAAGCGCTTATAGCCGTGCAAGATCAGTACGGCAATTTACTCAACCGTTATGTTAGAAAAAGTGAACAAGTCGTTGATAAGGAAGCGGCATTTATAATTCGATATTTATTAACTCATGTGGCAAAAAGAGGCACTGCCAAATCGCTTTCCTGGAAACTTCCGAATCATAATTTAGCTGGCAAAACAGGCACTACCAATGATTTAAGAGATAGCTGGTTTGCTGGTTTTGATGATAATAAGTTAGCAGTCGTGTGGCTGGGAAGAGATGATAATCAACCAACCGGATTAACTGGCGCGAGTGGTGCGTTACTGGTCTGGGCGGATTTATTTAAACAGATTAAAAAATCCTCGGTAGATCTCAGCTTGCCGCAAGGGGTCGTTTATGGCTATAAGCAAGGGGGCTTTTTTAGCGGCTTTACTTCATGCAATAACAAAGAATTGATGCCTTTTTATGAGTCGGAATTGCCACAAGGTTTTGAGATTTGTGAGTAAAAAACAAGTGCAAATTATTGAGAAGTCGCCCCCTCCTTTTGGAGGGGGCGTATTGCAATACTATTTATCGGGTATTAAAATTACTGACGTCGTTTGAAACCGATTAACCCAATTAACAAGAAAGGAAGAACCATCAGACTACCGCCGCCAGAACTGGTTTCTTCCGCAACCAGGCGGCTACCACTACCGACATTGCCGCTGCCACCTGAAGATGAAGGGAAGTCGCCATCATTTTCGTTAAGCTTGACCACAAATAATCCATATTCAATATCACTGATCAAAATATTTCCGCTGGGCAAATAAGGATAAGTTCCCCATGCGCCATTGAAGTTTGCGCTGTTATCTGCCGGGACAACAAAAGTATCAAATAATGCAACATCCTTCATGTTAGTCGGATCCGATACATCAATCACACTTAAGCCGCGACGATAGTTCGACATATAATAATAGTTGCCTAAAGTAAAACCATTGTGGTCGATTGCCGCTGTTTGTCCGGTATAGGTGCCAACGATCTGAGGGTTGGCCAGATCGCTAATATCTAGCGCGCGCAAAGTTGTATTGATGCCTAAATTGCGCTCATCTAATTCGTCTTGAATAAAAATGGTCATCTTATCTTCGGACCACCAGCCCGAATGAGTATAACCGGAGCCTGAATAACCGGTGCTACTTAACATTGAAGGGCTAGACAGATCGGTCATATCCCAAATATCAACCGTGTTTTCGTTAAAGTCGATAAAAATTTCACAAGGGTTGTGTCCATCGGCGCAAGCACTGCTTCGACTATCGGTTATCACCAGGCTAGTCGCATCGTGGACATAACCACTACCAGTTGGCGGCGCTGATTCTAAAGAAGGGTTGATCGGATCGGTTAAATTAAAAACACGAAAAGCGCCGCCGCCTTTATTCGAGCCTTCAATATAAATATACGGGGTTAATCCTGGCAGTGCGGTACCGTCGGCATAATTGATATTGGAAATATAGACATTGTGGGCGGTGGAAAATTCTGAAATCGTCGCAGCTAATGTCACTTGATTAGGTAAGTCGGTTAAGTCTAAGATTTGCATTCCCTGATTCGCCTCGGTAGTGACATAAGCGTAGGCCTTGTAGCTGGACGATGCGTTATCAAAATATTGATAGACTTTAATATCTCGCCAGGTCGAAGTTGTGCCAGCAATCGAGCCTACTTCAACGGGCGATTGAGGGTCCGATACATCCACCACAACTGTCGCATTTCGCAGACCCATAATGGCGTATTCTTTCTGATTATTAAGATCAACAAAACCCCAAATGTCATTGGCACTGGTGGGCAAACTACTAAATTCATTCAGCGGAATATGGGATTGTAGATCGATATTATGACATTCATAAGTTGCAGCCAGACCATTTTCACAAGCCGCTGGACCCTCAACTTTACGGGTGATTTTTTTATAGGTGTTTAACAAGGTTTTGTCTTTAATGCTTAACTGGATATCAGCATCTTTGCTATCTTGCAAAAGCCTGAAACCTCGATCGGCCAATTTCTGGCGATACTCTGTCGGAATGCCTTTGATCGTCGCAAGATATTTATTTGAATCGTAATTTTTAAAATTATTAGAATAACCACCTTTCAGCTCGACCATATCACTGAGCAGAAAGAAAATATCAAGCCCTTCGACCTGGTATTCACCTTCCGCGACATGAATTTTATCACCTTTAGAAGACTGATTGACTGCATAGGCGATGGTTTTACATGGCGCGTGTGGTTTGTTGCAAACCCCATCATCAACACCAGCGGTACTGACGTAACGCACTGGATGCGCGCCGCTATGGGCTTGCACTGATGAAACTAGCATTGACAAAACCAATACTGAGGAAAAAGACATGGTCAAAAAAGCAGTAGCTAAAAATGCATGAGTTATTTTGTTGGCCATATGAGCATTGTCCTGATGGATGATAAATTGAGAACTGGTGGTTCTACCAGCTAAAATAGCTTTAACCTACGAAGCTATTAGGGGCTGTTGAACTATGAAAGATCAACAACCCCTAGAAATCAATGTAGCAACTTAACCAGCTGGGATTCAAGTGAAATAGTCACAATTTGAGTAAATAGCCTAAACTTAAATGTTATTATAAGAAAAAGTCGTTATTATTCCCCCGCTTAACCGAGGTTAATTATGAGTTTTCAACTCGATCCCAGGCTAAATGCCGATAGTATTTCCATCGGCCAATTTCAATTGTGTCAATTATTACTGATGAATGACTCACAATATCCCTGGTTTACTCTGGTTCCTATGCGGGATCACAAAACAGAGGTCTATCAACTTTCTGACAGCGATCAGGCGCAATTTTGGTTAGAATCTCGATTATTATCGATTGCTATCATGGATGTTTTTAAAGGTGATAAACTTAATATTGCTGCAATCGGTAATATTGTTAGCCAATTGCATTTACACCATGTGGTTCGATTTGAAACAGATGCCTGCTGGCCCAAACCTATTTGGGGGCAGATCTCGATGAAAGCCTACCAGCAAAAAAAAATCGATGAAATCTGCCAAAAAATCATTGCCAAGCTCGCTTGTTTTGGTTTTAATGCATGTTGATATTTGGTTAATTATGACTTAATAAGTTTCCAAAAAAACAAAAAAAATATTGTTCTATTTTCGTGTATATGCTATAAATCCGCGCCTTGATAAAATGTCGTTCTCGGAATTTTTTCAAAAAGCTCTTTTCGTGACAAACAGAAGTATAAAAAACTGTTTGATATCAAATAGTTAAACTGGCGGAGACACAAATGCCAAGTAAAAAGAAGCCTACAACTGCAACCTCAACGACTCTTGGTGCCTTAGGGATTGAACCTTATAAGGTAAAGAAAAACGAAGAGTATATGAATGAAGATCAAGCGACTCATTTTCGCGCTATTCTGGATGCATGGAAGATACAATTGATGGAAGAAGTGGATCGGACTGTGACTCATATGAAAGATGAAGCCGCTAATTTCCCCGATCCTGTAGACCGAGCTAGCCAGGAAGAAGAGTTTAGTATTGAACTGAGAACTCGCGACAGAGAGCGTAAGTTACTTAAGAAAATTGGCCAGTCCATTCAGGCAATTGGTGACGAAGAGTATGGTTTTTGCGAATCTTGTGGCATTGATATCGGTATCCGTCGATTAGAGGCCCGTCCAACTGCGACCCTTTGTATTGATTGCAAAACACTCGATGAAATCAAAGAGAAGCATGTTAATCGATAGATAAAACGATTTTCTGATTTTTCAAATAAACAAGCGCCTTCTGGCGCTTGTTTTGTTTTTGCTGCCGGATAGGCTCATAGGTTAAAATCAATCTATGCTAACTCATCCAAAAAATATAAAAACGACCTCAAGCGACAAGCTCTGGATTGGCCGGTTCGCGCCC
>JAUUYO010000189.1 GCA_030590405.1 Kangiellaceae bacterium | reverse complement strand
TATTGCAGGCCAGTGGCTCAATTGGTAGAGCAGCGGTCTCCAAAACCGCAGGTTGGGGGTTCGAATCCCTCCTGGCCTGCCACTGCAATAAAAAATTAAGATAATATTTGCTAGTAAGGTTTAGGCCTTACTAGCTTTTTAGAATTAAACGGTTGAAAATTCATGAGTGTAAACGAGCAAGATTCTATAGCTTCATTTAATGGTTTTAGATGGTTATTCGCCTTTGTTGCATTAGGTGCTGCTGTGTATGCCAATCATGCTCTGGTTGATGGTTCAATACTGATCCGTGTTGCGGCAATCTTAGTATTGGTGGCACTGGGGCTTGGTATCGCAATGACAACCACCAAGGGGCGTGCAGGAATGATTTTTGCGAAAGAAGCAAAAATCGAAGCGCGAAAAGTGGTTTGGCCTACCCGTCCTGAGACGATTCAAACCAGTTTGATTATTGTCGTTGCTGTTGTTTTGATTGGCTTTATGCTGTATTTGATTGATATGGGTCTGGTTTTCATTATTAACTTTTTGACTGTTCAAGGGAATTAATCTTTATGGCACTTAAATGGTATGTGGTTCAGGCATATTCTGGCTATGAAGGTAAAGTAAAGAGCTTTATAGAAGAGCGCGTCAAACAATTTGGGCTGGAAGAAAAGTTTGGCCAGGTTCTCGTGCCTACTGAAGAAGTGGTTGAGATGCGAGACGGACAAAAGCGAAGAAGTGCCCGCAAGTTTTTCCCCGGTTATGTTCTGGTTGAAATGGACATGGAGGATGAAAGCTGGCATTTGGTTCGTGACACTCCCAGAGTATTAGGTTTTATTGGCGGGACAAAAGAACACCCAGCACCAATTAGCCAAAAGGAAGCGGATCAGATCCTTAACCGCTTAGAAGAATCGACTGACAAACCAAGACCAAGAACACTGTTTGATGTGGGCGAAGCAGTTCGTGTTACCGATGGTCCGTTTGCAGAATTTGAAGCCGTGGTTGAAAGTGTTAATTATGACAAAAGTCGTTTGTCCGTTTCGGTAATGATTTTTGGTCGTTCTACTCCGGTAGAGTTAGATTTCAGTCAGGTTGAAAAAGGCTAAATAGTTTAAAAAATAAATTTGAGTAAAAACAACCATAGCTTGCTTAGAGCCGTGGGTGTTTTTTTGACGTTAAAAAAAGGGGAGCCTAAAAATTAACCACTTGTTTTATTTGAGTGGATAATGAGTCTGGCGTTTGAACCCAAGTGAGGTGAAAAAATGGCTAAGAAAGTCTCAGCTTATATCAAACTACAAATTGGCGCAGGTGCTGCCAATCCTAGTCCACCAGTTGGGCCAGCTTTGGGTCAACATGGTGTCAACATCATGGAGTTCTGTAAAGCATTTAATGCGGCAACAGATAAAGTCGAAAAAGGCTTACCAATTCCAGTTGTTATCACGGTTTATGGTGATAGAAGTTTTACTTTTGTTACTAAAACTCCTCCTGCTGCGGTTCTAATCATGAAAGCGATTGGCCTTAAAAGCGGCAGCGGTCGCCCCAATACTGAAAAGGTTGGTAAGATCACTCGCGCTCAATTAGAAGAAATTGCTAATACTAAAGAGCCAGATCTAACTGCTGCCAGTATAGACGCAGCTGTAAGAACTCTTGCGGGTACTGCTCGCTCAATGGGCGTGGATGTGGAGGGCTAACTGATGGCTAAATTATCTAAAAGACAAAAATTGATCAACGATAAAGTTGAATCCGGCAAAACCTATAGCTTTGATGAAGCGGTAGCACTTTTGAAAGAAGTTTCATCGGTTAAGTTTGATGAGTCATGTGATATGGCTTTGAACTTAGGCGTTGACCCACGTAAATCTGATCAGGTTGTTCGTGGCGCGACTGTGCTACCTAACGGCACTGGTAAAGACGTACGAGTGGCTGTATTTACTCAAGGTGCTAACGAAGAAGCGGCGAAAGCTGCTGGTGCGGATATCGTCGGAATGGACGACTTAGCGGCCGAAGTTAAAAAAGGCAACATGGATTTTGACGTAGTAATTGCCAGCCCGGACGCAATGCGTGTTGTTGGCCAATTAGGTCAAATTTTAGGCCCTCGTGGTCTGATGCCTAATCCTAAAGTAGGTACTGTGACTCCTGATGTAGCTACAGCAGTTAAAAACGCCAAAGCTGGTCAAGTGCAATACCGTACAGATAAAGCCGGTATTGTACATGCGACTATCGGTAAATTAGGTTTTGACACAAAAGCATTAAATGAAAACCTAAGCACCCTTTTAGAAGCGGTTAAGAAAGCAAAACCGACTTCGGCTAAAGGTACTTATTTGAAGAAGCTTTCTTTGAGTACGACTATGGGGCCTGGCCTTATGATCGATATTTCTACTGTAGAACTTAAAGAATAGTTTCAAAAAGAGTTAGTTTTAAAAAATTGGGTTTGGATAAATTAATATTTCTTAACTGAAAAATTAATTGAATTAAACCTTGGGTTCTTCAGTTTATATAGATTTATAAAATAAATTGAAGAACTGTCAAAGACCGTAGGTGAAGTTTTGTAACGCAGTATGCCTTTATGAGGTAATGTTATAGAACTGTCTTAAAATGGCCTACGCAGACGGTGGTACCCGATAGAAATTTTCTGTTCGGTTCATCGTTTACGGGGATCGCAAATTTTATTTGTGATTTATTTTGTAAACCTTTCAATCGTAAGATTGAAATTAGTGGAGGTGAACAACGTGGCACTTGGACTAGAAGGTAAAAAGCAGATTGTTAAAGAAGTAGCAGAAGTTGCTTCTGGCGCATTGTCTGCTGTAGTTGCCGAATACCGTGGCATGTCAGTTGAGCAATTGACTGACTTGCGTGTCAAGGCGAGAGATGGTGGCGTCTACTTACGAGTAGTGCGAAACACTCTAGCTAAACGTGCTGTTGAAGATACAGAGTTCGCTTGTTTGAACGACGCTTTAGTCGGTCAGGTTATTTTTGCGTTTTCGCTTGAAGAGCCTGGAGCTGCTGCTAGATTAGTTCGCGATTTTGCAAAAGATTGTGAACAGCTAGTAACAACGGCTATTGCTGTTGGTGGTATTTTGCATGGTGCAGAACAATTAGATGCCGTTGCTAAACTACCAACCAAAGACGAAGCTATTTCGCAATTGATGAGTGTAATGAATGGACCGGTTACCAAACTGGTACGTACATTAAACGAATTCCCATCACGTATTACGCGAGTAATCGATGCGGTTCGTTCTCAAAAAGAAGCGGCATAATATTTCGACGTTTGTTGTTTAAAACAGTATTTTTTAAACAGTACGAGTTTTAGTTTTTACTAAAACATCAATTAAATAAATTATTTTGAATAAGACTTAAAAATAAGTCATTCAATGAAAAACTTAGGAGAATGAGTAATGGCTCTTTCTAAAGATGATATCTTAAATGCAATCGCTGAAATGTCAGTAATGGACGTTGTTGAACTAGTTGAAGCAATGGAAGAAAAATTCGGCGAAACTGCTGCTGCAGCGGCTGCTGTAGTTGCAGGTCCTGCTGAGGGTGGCGCAGCTGCTGAAGAACAAACTGAATTTGATGTTGTATTAACTGGCTTCGGTGAGAAGAAAGTTGCAGTCATCAAAGCGGTTCGTGGAATCACTGGTCTTGGACTAAAAGAAGCGAAAGGAGCTGTTGAAGGTACGCCAACAACAGTTAAAGAAGGTGTTGATAAAGCTGAAGCTGAAGATGTTAAAAAGCAGCTTGAAGAAGCTGGTGCGTCAGTAGAAATTAAGTAGCTGACGTAAGTAATTGGCATTTGTCTTATAAGGCGAATAGTTAAAATTACTTTTCGGCTGGTGGTTATTGACCACCGGCCGTTTTGCCGTTTTTAAAAGCGGTGTTCTATAAGCTGTTTTTACCGGACTTTTAACGGTAATAACAAGATTAAACGATTTTTTGATACGGGCCTGTTTTGAATGATTTTAAATATGTTCAAAATTTCCCGCACAGGTTTGTGGTAAACGTTTTATCTAAAGATTAAAAAATTAGTCAATTTCGCCGTATCAAGAATTGATTGATGATCAATAATGAATAACTATCCAAATGGTGGTTATTTAAATGATAGCTAACTGAGGAGCCCAGATGGCATATTCATATACTGAAAAAAAGCGGATCCGTAAGGATTTCAGTCGCAACAAAAGAGTTTTACAAGTGCCGTATCTATTATCGATACAACTTGACTCTTATCGGTCTTTTCTTAATCTGGAAAATATCGAAGCATCTGGTTTAGAAAAAGCCTTTAAATCGGTTTTTCCGATTACCAGTTATTCTGGTTCGGCGGCACTCGAATATATCAGTTATACCTTAGGCGAGCCTGCTTTTGATGTCAAAGAATGTCAAATGCGTAGCGTGACTTATTCTGCTCCCTTGAGAGTTAAAATTCGCCTGATTATTTACGATAAAGAAAACAAAAACAAAACCGTTAAAGAAGTCAGAGAGCAAGAAGTCTATATGGGCGAAATGCCTTTGATGACCGATAATGGAACCTTTGTTATCAATGGCACCGAGCGAGTCATTGTTTCTCAATTACATCGTAGTCCTGGGGTGTTCTTTGATTCAGATAAAGGCAAAACTCACTCATCGGGCAAATTATTGTATAACGCACGGGTTATTCCTTACCGTGGTTCGTGGCTTGATTTTGAATTTGATCCGAAAGATTGTTTATTCGTTAGAATAGACAGACGTCGTAAATTACCCGCTTCAATTTTGTTAAGAGCGCTCGGTTTTTCGACGACCGAAATGCTGGAAATGTTTTTTGACTTTGATAAAATCGAACTTAGCAAAGACGGCACTATTTTATTGGACTTGATCCCTGAAAGATTACGCGGTGTTACTGCCACTTTTGATATCAAAGGCAAACGCGGAAAAGTCCATGTTGAAGAAGGTCGACGGATCACTGTCAGGCATATTAAAGAACTAGAAAAAGCTAACATTGATAAATTGGAAGTGCCAGCTGATTATTTAATCGGTAAAGCGATCGCTAAAGATATTATCGATACTGAAACTGGTGAAGTGTTGGTTGCTGCTAACTCGGAAATAACCGAAGAGTTGCTGGAAAAACTAAAAGAAGTTGAGATCACTCATTTTGAAACGCTGTATACCAATGATCTTGACCGTGGCCCTTATATGTCCGATACCTTGCGGATCGATCCGACCAATAATGCTCTTGAAGCGTTGGTTGAAATTTATCGAATGATGCGTCCTGGCGAGCCACCAACCAAAGATTCGGCTGAAGCGCTTTTTGAAAATTTATTTTTCAGTAAAGATCGTTACGACCTGTCTCGGGTTGGACGAATGAAGTTTAATCGACGTATCGGTGCTGATTCTGATGAAGGTGAAGGTGTACTTTCTAAAGACGACATTATCGCAGTGGTTGAAACTTTACTAAACATTCGTAATGGTAAAGGTATCGTTGATGATATCGATCATCTCGGTAACCGACGTATTCGAAGTGTTGGTGAAATGGCAGAAAATCAATTTCGCGTTGGTATCGTGAGAGTGGAAAGAGCGGTTAAAGAAAGATTAAGCATGGCTGAGGCGGATAATTTAATGCCTCAAGATTTAATCAACGCTAAACCGGTTTCTGCGGCGATCAAAGAATTTTTTGGTTCCAGTCAATTGTCTCAGTTTATGGACCAAAATAATCCACTTTCGGAAATCACTCATAAACGACGTGTTTCAGCTTTAGGCCCCGGAGGTTTAACCCGTGAACGTGCTGGTTTTGAAGTACGTGATGTTCATCATACTCATTATGGCCGTGTTTGCCCGATTGAAACGCCAGAAGGTCCAAACATCGGTTTGATTAACTCACTTTCCTGTTATGCTCGCACCAATGAATACGGTTTTTTAGAGACAGCTTATCGCCGTGTTGAAAATGGTAAAGCGACTGCGGAAATTGATTATCTTTCTGCGATTGAGGAAGGTGAATTTCATATTGCGCAGGCCAATGTTACTTTGAATGCTGACGATGTGATGACAGAAGATTTAATTTCTTGCCGTTATCAAGGTGAGTTTACCCTGACCTCTTCAGACAATATTCAATATATGGATGTGTCTCCACAACAGATCGTTTCGGTTGCGGCATCATTGATCCCTTTCCTGGAACATGATGATGCTAACCGTGCATTAATGGGCTCAAACATGCAGCGTCAAGCAGTTCCGACTTTGAGAGCGCAAAAGCCACTCGTTGGAACTGGCATGGAAAGAACTGTAGCGGTTGATTCCGGTGTGACGGTTGCAGCTGATCGCGGCGGTGTGATTGAATTTGTTGACGCGAGCCGAATTGTTGTTCGAGTCAACGATGATGAAACGATTGTCGGTGAAGCGGGCGTCGATATTTATAATTTACGTAAATACACTCGCTCGAATCAAAACACTTGTATCAACCAACGTCCAATCGTCAATATCGGCGATAAAATTGGTCGTGGGGATGTGTTAGCTGATGGGCCATCTACAGATTTAGGTGAATTGGCTCTGGGGCAAAATATGAAGATTGCTTTCATGCCCTGGAACGGATACAACTTTGAGGATTCGATCCTTATCTCTGAAAATGTGGTTAAGGAAGATCGTTTCACCAGTATTCATATTCAAGAATTAACCTGTATCGCTCGTGATACTAAATTAGGCTC
>JAUUYO010000032.1 GCA_030590405.1 Kangiellaceae bacterium | reverse complement strand
TACGCCACTCCCGAACATGAATGCCCTTATCTGAAGCAGAAAAAATCAAAAACGCTTTTTCTTAATCCCGAACTACAGCCAGATGAACGAGTTTATGGCTGGTTGATCGACAAGGGATTTCGACGCAGTGGCGATCATATTTACCGCCCTCACTGTGATGATTGCCAAGCCTGTATCTCGGTTCGAGTTGAATCCAGCAAATTTTCTGCAAACAAACAGCAGCGACGATGCTTTAAAAAAGGCAAACGCTTTACCACCAAGGTTCTGCCCGCTAAGTTTGATCAACAACACTACCAGTTATTTAAACGTTATATCGGCTCTCGTCATGCCGATGGCGACATGTACCCAACCTCTGAAAAACAGTACCGTGAATTTATTTTATGTGACTGGATGAACACTCAATTTTTGGATTTTATCGAGCCGACTAGTGGGCAACTGATAGCCTGTTGCGTATTTGACCAATTGGATAGTGGTTTATCAGCCATTTATAGCTTTTTTGATCCGGATTTTTCTAAATTTAGTCCAGGCAGGTTATCGGTGTTAACTTTAATTGAACTGAGCAAGCAGCTCGGATTAGACTACGTTTATCTTGGCTACTGGATTAAAACTTGTCGAAAAATGTCCTACAAAGGCGAATATCGTCCGATAGAATGTTTTATCAAAGATCGCTGGGTAAACTTAACTTAGATCTTCATTTTAATAGAAGGATTTAGAGTGAACAAAAATTTTGCTTATTGGTCTAAAATCAGGCATTATAGCCGCGGTTTTAACAACATAGGTTTAGCGAAGAAATAATATGGCAAAAGAAGAATGTTTAGAAATGGAAGGCGTCGTTCAAGAAACGCTTCCTAACACCATGTTTAGAGTAGAACTCGAGAACGGTCATGTTGTGACTGCGCATATTTCTGGAAAGATGCGTAAGCATTACATCAGAATCCTGACCGGTGACAAGGTCACTGTGGAAATGACTCCTTATGATCTATCTAAAGGCCGGATCACATTCCGAGCGAGATAATCGACAACAGGATATTTAGACTAACCAGGGTCTGAAAAAGCTGATAGTTATTCATAAAAAAGGCAGGTTGCACCTGCCTTTTTTATGCCTTGAGAAACAGTATGCTTATAATTTTGCTGAAATCTGTAAGCACAGGTATCTCATCATTGCTTAATAGCGATTTCCTTTTTAGTGGCAATATCAAATGACAGTTTTTCGTTCTCTTCATCAAAACCAACTACCACTTGCCCGCCATTAGCTAAACGGCCAAACAATAACTCTTCTGCAAGTTCCTGTTTAATTTTTTCACGCATCACACGGGCCATTGGTCGAGCGCCCATTTGTTCATCAAAGCCTACTTTTGCTAACCAGTTTCTTGCCGGTTGACTCACTTCCAGGGAGACGCCTTTTTCATCTAATTGACTTTGTAGTTCCACAATAAATTTATCGACAACCGAACAAATAACCTGTTTATCCAGTGGATCAAACCAAAGGATCGCGTCAAGACGATTCCTGAATTCTGGAGAAAATGTCCGTTTAATCGCTTCCATATAATCTGTTTGTTTAGATTGTCTTTGGAAACCAATATTGGCTTTTTGTAAATCAGATGCACCAGCATTGGTGGTTAGTACCAAAATAACATTTCTAAAATCTGCCTTACGACCATTATTGTCGGTCAAAGTGCCGTGATCCATGACTTGTAACAACAAATTATAAACATCAGTATGTGCTTTTTCTATTTCATCAAGCAACACTACCGAATAAGGATGTTTAGTGACAGCCTCAGTCAATAAACCGCCCTGGTCGAAACCAACGTAACCTGGAGGCGCGCCAATCAAGCGAGATACTGTATGAGATTCCATATATTCAGACATATCGAACCGGATAAATTCAACCCCTAGATTCTTAGCAAGCTGCTTGGTGACCTCGGTTTTACCAACCCCGGTTGGTCCTGCCAACAAAAAGGCACCGACCGGTTTATCGTCCAACCCTAAACCGGAACGAGACAATTTGATTGAATTAGCTAATGACTCAATGGCTTTGTCTTGTCCAACCACGACTAATTTTAAGTTGCGCTCTAGATTTCTAAGAGTTTTCTTATCTGAAGAGGAAACTGATTTTTCAGGAATTTTGGCCATTTTAGCGATAATGGATTCAATATCGTGGACCGAGATATCTTTTCTTCTGGATTCTTCATCCTGGAGTTGGCGGTTGGCCCCCGCTTCGTCAATCACATCGATCGCTTTATCTGGTAGCTGCCGATCATTTACATAACGGGCCGACAAATCTGCTGCGGCTCGTAGCGCGGCATCGGAGTATTCAACCTGATGATGTTCTTCGTAACGACTTCTTAAACCGCGCAATATTTCGACTGTCTCGGCGACGCTGGGTTCATCCACATCAACCTTTTGAAACCTTCTGGCCAACGCGCGGTCTTTTTCAAAAATACCGCGATATTCCTGAAAGGTAGTGGATCCCATGCATTTTAATTGACCGTTAGCCAACATTGGCTTGATTAAATTCGATGCATCCATCACCCCACCAGAGGCAGAGCCAGCACCGATAATCGTATGAATTTCATCAATAAATAATACCGAATGGCTCTTTTCAGCTAGCTCATGTAATACTGCTTTTAGGCGTTTTTCAAAATCACCACGATATTTAGTACCAGCAAGCAAGGCACCAAGATCGAGCGAAAATATTTCAGCCTGCGCAATCACTTCAGGGACCTCTTTATCGACGATCCGTTTGGCCAAACCTTCAGCAATCGCGGTTTTTCCAACGCCAGCTTCACCCACCAACAAAGGGTTATTTTTACGGCGACGGGAAAGTATTTGAACGGTCCGCTCTAATTCACTGTCTCGACCAATCAAAGGATCAATTTTGCCGTTTTTAGCTAATTGGTTAAGATTACTGGTGTAGGATTCTAAAGCGGTTTTTTGTTTAGGCGCTGCTTCTACACCTTCTGTAGTGTCTCCCGTTGGATCAACCGCATCTTCACCATTTGGTATTTTAGAAATGCCATGGGAAATATAGTTAACAATATCCAATCGAGAGATGTCTTGCTGTTGTAAAAAGTAAACTGCCTGGCTTTCTTGCTCGCTAAAAATAGCCACCAGAATGTTAGCGCCATTGACTTCTTTTTTGCCAGAAGATTGAACGTGAAATACCGCTCGCTGTAACACTCTTTGAAAACCTAAAGTCGGTTGAGTTTCTACATCACCAGCCTCTGAAGGAAGGATTTGACTGGTTTCATCAATAAAATCACGCAGTTGCAGCTGTAACCGGGGAATGTCTGCACCACAAGACCGCAATACACTGATACCTAAGGCATTATCCAGTAATGCTAAAAGCAAGTGTTCGACCGTCATAAATTCATGCCGTCTCTCTCTTGCATCGGTAAAAGCGAGGTTCAATGTCAATTCCAAATCTTTACTTAACATAATTCAAACACCTTTTTTAGGCTAGTATTTAAGCCGCTATTAAACGAATTCTGCCAATCTTTCAAAGACTTTAATCACTTCCTTACATTTAATCATTTTCTTCCATTGTACACATTAATGGATGATCGTGTGCACGAGCGTGATCGTTTACCAGGCAAACCTTTGTTTCAGCTATTTCCGCTCTAAAGATCCCGGCAACTCCCGCGCCATCATAATGAACTTGCAACATCACTTTGGTCGCTTGTTCAGTCGTTTTGTGAAAGTACTGCTTTAAAACCGAAACCACAAAATCCATCGGGGTATAGTCATCGTTTAATAGTAATACTTTATACATCCGTGGTTTTTTAACCTCCGGTTTGCGCTCCGCAACAACCGTGCCCCGTTCGGAATCGTGTTCTTTGTCGTCACTCATAGTTTATTTTAGTCAACCAGAAGAAAAAATGTGTTTATTTTAGTAAAAAATCGTACAAACCATTGTACTTCTAATATATGGGGTATTTCCATTCACTTTTCAAGTTTAACAATTTTGTCTATAGATTAATTGAATTTTCAAACAATACTTGACTTTTTTACGAGATTATGAGATTTATGTGTCCGCTTGTATGACCGTTGTACAAGCTTGGCTTAATTGATTGGCTAGGTTTAACAGCTGAGTTGATAAATGAGCATTTGTAATAAAGGCAAATTCAAGGAGTAGTATATGGCGACGGGTACTGTTAAATGGTTTAACAATGCTAAGGGTTATGGTTTCATTCGGCCCGATGACGGTGGTGATGATATATTTGCACACTACTCAACCATCGAGATGGATGGATACAAAAGCCTCAAAGCTGGGCAGGAAGTATCCTTCGATACCTTTGAAGGTCCTAAAGGACTTCACGCACAGGAAATTAGTTCTGTTGATGTAAAAACTGACGAAGAGTAACTCGTTAATCGATAGAGCTTGTTTATATTGCTGGTTTAAAACCATCAGCAAAGTAGTATGCGGCATATCTCATTCGCAGATTGCCCAAATAAAAGTAGTTATGCCATGAAAAAATGGTCGATATAACTCGAAGTTGGATAAAGTTAAATAAACTCAAATGCTCTTAGATGACCCAACTCTCGTCATTCCCAATATATAACCTCAACTCGGGATAAGAGCAGCTGAGATTATTTAGTCAGAAATGACGATAGTTTAAGCAACCAAAGTAACAACCATCTATAATCGCTCTACTCAAGACAAGCAAGAATTCGATTTAAAGTTTCACTTGGACGCATCGCAGCCGACACTTTATTGCTATCCATTGAATAATAACCGCCTAAATCTATTTTGTTACCTTGAGCATTGTTTAACTCAGCGACAATGGTCGATTCGTTATCGGCAAGCTGTTTGGCGATATCAACAAATTGCGCCGCCAAATCAGCATCTTTAGTTTGCTCAGATAAACCTTGTGCCCAAAACATCATCAAATAAAAATGACTACCACGATTATCCAGCTCATTAACCTTTCGAGAAGGCGATTTATTTTCCAATAAGAATTTGCCAGTCGCTTTATCGAGAGTGTCAGCCAGGATCAAGGCTTTATCATTACTATTAGTTTCGGCTAAATGTTCCAACGAAGCCGCGAGTGCCAGGAATTCTCCCAAAGAATCCCAACGCAGGTGCCCCTCATCAGCAAATTGCTGAACATGTTTAGGTGCCGAGCCACCAGCACCGGTTTCAAACAATCCGCCACCATTCATCAAAGGTACTATCGAGAGCATTTTTGCACTAGTTCCAACTTCCAGAATTGGGAATAAATCAGTTAGGTAATCTCTCAGTACGTTACCGGTTACGGAAACAGTATCTTCACCATTTCGAATGCGTTTAATAGAATAATTAACCGCATCAACCGGTTTCATAATTTGAATGTCCAAACCACTGGTATCGTGCTCAGGTAAATACTGATCCACTTTGCTAATTAACTGCGCATCATGCGCACGATTTTCATCTAACCAAAAGATGGCAGGGTTGCCAGTTGCTCTGGCTCGGTTAACGGCCAATTTAATCCAGTCTTTGATCGGCGCATCTTTTGCCTGACACATTCTCCAGATATCCCCCTGCTCAACCGCGACTTCGAGCAATAGCTTGCCAGTTTGGTCAGTAACTTGCACCTTACCATCAGCAATAATTTTAAAAGTTTTGTCGTGAGAGCCATATTCTTCAGCCTTTTGTGCCATCAGGCCTACATTGGACACGCTGCCCATAGTCGTTGGGTCATAGGCACCATTGGCCTGGCAATCTTCGATTACTTGCTGATAAAACTCTGAATAGCAAGTATCAGGAATAACAAACTTGGTATCGTGCAACCGTCCATCAGCGCCCCACATTTTGCCAGAAGAGCGAATGTAAGCTGGCATGGAGGCATCAATAATGACATCATTAGGCATATGTAAATTGGTAATGCCTTTATCGGAATCGACCATCGCAATCGCTGGTCGGCTCTCGTAACAAGCCTGGATATCCGCTTCAATTTCGGCGCGTTTTGCATCAGGTAGTTCTGCAACTTTATCAAGCAGTGCCGCTAAACCGTTATCAGGATTAACGCCCATCTCCACGAATGTATCGGCGTGTTTTTCAAAAGCGTCTTTAAAGAACACAGAAACAACATGACCAAACATGATCGGATCAGATACTTTCATCATCGTCGCTTTGAGGTGGATAGAGAAAAGAATGCCCTTCTCTTTGGCGTCTTGCATTTGCGTTTCTAAAAAGGCTCTTAAAGTATTTTTGCTCATTGCAGAAGCATCGATAATCTCACCTGCGAGTACTGCCGTAGCTTGCTTTAAAACTGTTTCATTGCCTTGATTATCGATTAACGCTATTTTGACTTCACCATCTTCCGATATAACCGTCGATTGCTCGCTGTGATAAAAATCTCCTTCTGACATGTTTGCCACATGAGATTTTGAATCAGAACTCCAGACGCCCATTGAATGAGGATTATTTTTTGCGTATTGCTTGACTGATGCTGGTGCTCGCCTGTCAGAATTGCCTTCGCGAAGCACTGGATTAACCGCACTGCCCAAGACTTTTGCAAATTGGGTTCGAACGGCCTTTTCATCTTCAGTTTGTGGATTGGCTGGAAAATCAGGAATGTTATAACCTTTAGATTGTAACTCTTTAACCGCCTCAATTAGCTGAGGAATGGAAGCGCTGATATTAGGCAGCTTAATAATGTTGGCTTGTGGTGATTTAGCCAGTACCCCTAGCTCTTGTAATGCATCATCTACTTTTTGCTCGGCATTTAAATGTTCTGGAAAATTTGCCAAAATACGACCAGCGAGCGAAATGTCGCGCGTTTCAACTGATACGCCTGCCGCTTTGGTAAAAGCTTCTACGATGGGTAAGAATGAGAAAGTCGCAAGCGCTGGCGCTTCGTCGGTGATAGTATAGATAATCTTAGAGTTGGTCATTGTTAGTTCCTGATATGAGCAATTGGTTCAGATTCGGGTGCTTGGTGCTTGGTGCTTGGTGCTTGGTGCTTGCGCGGATTATACGTTAAAAATATAGGTCGATATACTGATAGAGGTCAAAATACCGACTCGACCTAAGAAATCCGTCGTTTGAATAAAGAGTTTAGATTAATATTTGACCTCAAGTTAAAACAATTCAAGTTAAAATAATTTTCCAATATCTGAAATATTAACAGTAGCCTACCCCATGAACCGTAATCGACAATCCACCAGAAATTCCAAATTCACCGACTCACGGAAAAAACAACCTCCTGAGAAACGGGTTTTAGTTTTATTTAATAAACCCTTTAATACTCTCTGCCAATTTACCGGGGAAGCCACCGATCCAACTTTAGCCCATTTTATTAAAATCAAAGGCGTTTACCCCGCTGGAAGGTTAGATAAAGATTCTGAAGGATTATTGTTACTTACCAATGACGGCACTCTTCAACACAAAATCAGCCATCCAAAACATAAAATGGCGAAGACCTATTGGGCTCAGGTAGAAGGTGAAATCACATCTGAGGCGATCCAGCAATTAATCAAAGGCGTGACCTTGAAAGACGGAAAAACAAAGCCAGCAAAAGCGCATATCATTGATATCGAAAAACACCCCTTACCCCTATGGGACAGAATACCACCAGTTCGGTTTCGTCAAAATATTCCAACCCGTTGGATTTCGTTGACAATTAAAGAAGGAAAAAATAGACAGGTAAGACGCATGACTGCGGCGGTAGGGTTTCCGACTTTGAGGTTAATTCGGGTTGCGGTTGGAGAATGGGAACTGGAGGGATTAAAGCCAGGCGAATACAGAATGGTTGATTTATAAAAAAGCCCGATAAAGAAAAACCTTATCGGGCTACAAAATCAATCAAAAATGGCCTACTTATTCAGTAGTAGCCCTCGACTTTTCAACAAATGCTTCGCATCCGGTTCCTGACCTCTAAACTGACGATATAATTTCATTGGGTCATCGGTTCCACCTTTGGATAAAACATTGGCTCTAAAAGCTTCCGCTGTTGCCTGATCAAAAATACCTTTTTCCTTAAATGCATTAAATGCATCAGCAGCCAAAATTTCAGACCAGATATAGCCATAATAACCAGAAGAATAACCGCCAGAGAAAATATGAGAAAAATAAGTCGACCGATAACGCGGCGCAATTTGGCGAATTAAACCTAAATCAGCCAACACCTTGGCTTCAAATTTATTGGTATCTTTGGCAACAGTATCCGTTTGGGTATGCCAAGCTAAATCAAGTAATGATGCAGCCATATATTCAGTCGTCGCAAAACCTTGACCAAACTGGGCAGCAGCCTGAATTTTTTCAATTAATGCCTGTGGGATCACTTCACCAGTCTCATAGTGACGGGCAAATTTCGCGAGTACTTCAGGTTCAAACATCCAGTTCTCAAGCACTTGTGATGGAAACTCAACAAAGTCTCTTGGAACCGAAGTTCCCGCTTGAGAAGGGTAAATTCCGTTAGAAAGGAAACCATGAGCAGCATGTCCAAACTCATGGAACAAGGTGCTTGCTTGCCCAAAAGTTAATAGCGTCGGTTTATCACCGGTTGGTTTAGGATAATTTAAGACATTAACGATAATAGGCTTAACAAACTCACCCTTTTCATCAACATACTGACTGCGATAAGCGTTCATCCATGCGCCGCCACGTTTTGACTCACGCACATAGTGATCGGTTAAATACAAACCGATTAATTCACCATTTTTGTAATAAACTTCAAATACACGAACATCTTCATGATAAACAGGTAGGTCTGTTCTTTCCTTAAAGGTCATTCCGTAAAGTTTATTAACGGTATAAAAGACCCCTTTTAAGGTGTCTTCTAGTGAAAAGTAGGGTTTGGTTTGTTCTTCATCCAGATCATAACGGGCCTTACGGATCTTCTCCGCAAGATAACGCCAATCCCACCCTTCAACTTTATAGTTTCCGCCTTCTGCATCAACCATTGCCTGCATATCTGCAAGCTCTTGTTTTGCTTGAGTTAAGCCGGCAGGCCAGATTTTATTGAGCAGTTCATAAACATTTTCAGGATTCTTGGCGGTATTGCCTTCAAGCACAAAATGAGCGTGCGATTTATAACCAAGTAGCTGCGCTTTTTGCGCTCTTAATGCCGCAATTTCTGCTACAATTTTGTTATTGTCATTGGTATTATGGTTATTACCTCGATGGGTATAACCTTTCCACATTTTTTCACGAAGTTCACGATTTTTAGAAAACATTAATAATGGTGTTTTGCTTGGCCGATGAGTGGTAAACACCCATTTGCCAGGTTTGTCTCTTTTAATCGCTTCTGCTGCAGCTGCTTCGATCAAATAGTCAGGTAGTCCGGCAAGCTCTTTTTTGTTTTCAACGACTAACTCAAAGTTGTTGGTTTCAGCTAGAACATTGTCAGCGAATTCTAATCCTAACTTACTGATTTTTGCGTTAAGCTCTCTGAGCTGCTGTTTATCATCTGCATTAAGTCCCGCCCCACCACGAACAAATTGTTTATAGCGATCAACCAGTAACTTTTTTTGGTCGACACGTAAATCAAGTGAGTCGATTTTGTTGTAAAGCGTTTCAACCCGCTTGAATAGTTCAGGATTTAGATTTACATCATCATTCAAGCCAGCCAGCCTTGGGCCAATGTCTTTGGATAATGCTTTTAATTCATCATTAGTGTGTGCGCCAGTCAGGTTGTAAAAAACGTCTGCAACTTTGGTTAGCAGCTTGCCACCGTATTCAAGCGCTACAACAGTATTTTCAAAAGTTGGCACATCTTCATTGTTAGCAACAACAAGAATTTCTGCTTTTGCCTCAGCAATCGCTTTATCAAATGCAGGCGCATAATGCTCATTGGTTATTTTATCAAAAGGAGGAATACCAAACGGCGTATCATAATCACTAAAAAACGGATTGGTTTCCAGGTTGAACACAGCTTGGGTCGTTTCAACCTCGGTTTTTGCGACAACCTGTGATTTTTCTGTCTCTGTTGATTCTTTATTGTCATTGTTACAGCCCACGACGAGCGCAGACAAAACCATTGACACAATGGCCCGTTTTCTCATTATATTTCCCTCAGTTCCTGATTTATCAATATGAATTAAATACTATCTAATTTTATCGCCCAGTTTTTTGGGTCTTATTATTTTTCTGGCGCTTTTATCTCAAAAAAGTATAGGCGCTTGTTCAACTCCCAGTAATAACACAGCTATCGAGGTACCACAAATCAAAAATTGTAACTAAACTCGCTTAAAAGCCAGCTATTTCCTGCTCCGTCAAATAGCGCCACTCGCCGCTATTCAATTCTTCACCCACTTTTAGGTGACCTATCGACTCTCGGTGCAATCCTGTTACATGGCTACCAACTGCAGCCAACATTCGCTTCACCTGGTGGTAGCGACCTTCGGTAATAGTCAATGAAATCTTATCGTTATCAATCACTGAAACCACCGCTGGCAAGGTGACTTTCTCGCTATCTTTCAACAAAATACCTTTTTCTAACTGTTGTTGCTGTTCGTCCGATAAAGGGGTAGTGATCTCAACAATATAGTTTTTGGGTTGTTTATATCTTGGAGAGGTCACTCTGTGAGTCCACTGGCCATCATCACTGATCAAAACCAGGCCGCTGGTATCCACATCTAATCTACCAGCAAAATGCAACTTAGCTAAACTGGTCATACCAAGTAAATTGAGCGCGCTGGGATGCTGCTCGTCTTTAGTTGAGCAAATATAACCTTTGGGTTTGTTTAATAAAATATATCGCTGCTGCCGATAGGATAATGGTTTGCCTGACAGGCTTACTAACTGCTGCTCTGAAATAATCAGGCCAACGGATTTGCACAGCTCGTTATCAACCGTCACCAGTCCGGAGGTTATGAGCTTTTTAGCCTTTGAGCGGGGAACATTAGAGGCTTTGGCGACAAATTTATCTAGCCGCATTAGCAGTTTTTTGGCTGAAGAAAGATTGATGATTTTACTCTGAGCATCAGGCTTACCAGCGTTCTAACGCGTCCAAATCACTTTGCTTGGACTCAACCCAGACATCTTGATTTGCGCCATTCTTTGAATAATGTTCTTTTTTCCAGAAAGTCGCTTTGTTCTTAAGATAATCCATAATAAATTCTGTCGATTCAAAGGTTTCTTTTCGGTGCAAACCACAGGTACCAACAAACACAATCGGCTCACCGGGCGATAAATGACCGACTCTATGGGCAACCAATACCTGATTTAATTGCCAACGATCGATGGCCTGGACTAAAATTTCATCTAACAACAACTCGGTCATTCCTGGATAATGCTCAAGCGTCATACCAGTTAGCCCCTGCTCCTCATCCGACACTCTAACATTGCCGGTAAAGATCACCGATGCACCACTTTCACCTTGATTGGATTGAATCGTTTGATTGAGAGCCGCAATATCTAGCGGCTGGTCGGTAATGATTATTTGCTTAACGGCTGGCATTGGTTAACCACCAGTCACGGGAGGAAAAAAAGCCACTTCATCGCCATCTTTAAGTAATGTCGACAAATCTGCCATTTGTTGATTGCAGGCAACTTTTACGGTCTTTTTGGCCTCAGTAAATACCTTTTGCCATGCATCACCTTTACCAGCCAGAGATCCGCACAAGTTTTCAATTGATGAGTTTTCATCCATCTGTAGTTCAATTTCTGAACAGCCTAATAATTCCTTAAAGCTGGCAAAAAAGATGATTTTAATTTTGATCATTAACATTTCCAAATGGATTGATATATTTGCATCGGTTCGCGGCGAGACGCGCTTTCCTACCTATTTTCTAAACTCGAACACTTATTTTACTAAGTTTCTCTCTTCCATTCCCCTGATTTGCCGCCAGACTTGGTTTCCAGCTGAATATCAGAAACAGTCATGGCTTTATCAACCGCCTTACACATATCGTAAATGGTTAAACCTGCAACGGATGCGGCACATAACGCTTCCATTTCGACACCGGTCTGCCCAGATACCTTACAAAGCGTATTGATCACAATGGCGTTATTATCCCAATCGGGCTGCAAATCGACCTTGATCGAGGTCAACATAAGCGGATGGCATAAGGGAATCATGTCCGAAGTCTTTTTAGCCGCCTGTATGCCTGCTATTCTTGCAACAGCTAATACATCGCCTTTTTTGTGTTTACCTTCAACAATCATCTTAAGGGTTTCGCCAGACATAAGTACCCGCGCTGACGCCCGCGCAATCCGTGAAGTCGTTGGTTTTTCGCCAACATCGACCATTTGTGCTTCGCCTTTTTCGTTTAAATGGGTAAAATGTACCATATTATTAAGTTCTGCCGTTTTTTAAGGGATATTCAATGGATCAAATCCATGTCACAGTTGCTGCTATTATAAAGCGAAACGATCAATATTTGTTAGTAAAAGAGAAAGCCAGTTCCGGTGATATCGTATTTAATCAACCAGCCGGACATGTCGAACTTAAAGAATCCCTGATTGATGCGATTGTTCGTGAAGTCATGGAAGAAACCGGGTTAGACTTTTTACCTACCGCATTGATCGGCACTTACCTTATAAGTCCAGCGGCCAACGGCAAAACTTACCTGCGCTTTTGTTTTGTCGGTGGTGTCAATGATACTCAACAAGCTAGTCCGCAAGATCCGGAGATCCTGGATGCTCTCTGGTTTACCCTTGAAGAGATCACTCGCATGTCTAAAAAAGAGTTACGTAGCGCGCTAGTCCTGCAATGTTTAAATGATTATCTCAGCGGCAAACGCATTCCAATGGATACCATAAGTTTTTATAGTGATGAGCATCGGCTAGCCGAAGAGTGCTATAATTCCCTTAGCAAATAATATTTCTGCTTCAATAATTCAGCAATTTTTTTAATCATTTTTCAAGCCAATAATCTCATGAATAATTCAGAAAAAAACACTTCGCCAGCAAAAGACGCTTCGTCAAGCTCGATTGTTCCTTCTTCAATCAAAGTCGTGGTCGGCATGTCCGGCGGTGTCGATTCCTCAGTTGCAGCCTACTTGCTTAAACAACAAGGCTATCAGGTGATCGGCGTATTTATGAAAAATTGGGAAGAAGATGATACCGATGATTATTGCTCTGCCGCTGAAGATATGGCCGATGCTAAGTCAATCGCTGATAAACTCGGCATTCCTTTTAAAACAATCAATTTTTCTGCGGAATACTGGGACCGGGTATTTGAATATTTCCTGGAAGAATATCGCTCTGGCAGAACACCAAATCCCGACATTATGTGTAATAAAGAAATCAAGTTTAAGGCTTTTCTCGATTATGCAGTAGTACTGGGCGCTGAATATATTGCCACAGGCCATTATGTCAGAGTGGATCGTTCAAGCGGTTCTTCATTAATGTTACGAGGCGTTGATGGCAATAAAGATCAAAGTTATTTTTTATATACGCTAAATCAGGATCAACTTAACAAATCCATGTTCCCCGTTGGTGAATTAGAAAAACAAGAAGTTCGCAGAATTGCTGAAGAGCACGGATTTGTCACCGCCGGCAAAAAGGACAGCACTGGCATTTGTTTTATCGGGGAGCGAAAATTTAAAGATTTTCTGGAACAATATATTCCTGCTCAACCGGGCGATATTGAAGATGATCAGGGTAAAGTGATCGGTAAACACTCTGGGTTGATGTATCACACTTTGGGCCAAAGAAAAGGCATCGGTATCGGCGGTTTGGCCGATGCCAGTGAAGAGCCTTGGTATGTCGTCGCCAAAGATTTAAACCGGAATGTTTTAATTGTGGGTCAGGGGCACGATCATCCGTTAATGTTAAGCTGCGGGTTAATTGCCTCTCAACTGCACTGGGTGCAACCAAATATTTCAAACACTTTTAGATGCACCGCTAAATCACGATACAGACAACAAGATTTTAATTGTCTGGTGGAAAGAATTGACCAGGATAATTGGCGAATCACCTTTGATGAAAAGCAAAGAGCAGTCACCCCAGGCCAATCCGTTGTTCTATATCAAGGTGAGCAATGTCTGGGCGGTGGTATTATTGATACGATATTGCAAAATTAAACTTTGTATGCATAGGAAAGTTTAAATCAAACCATGGTAGGAGCGCACCTCTGTGCCGCGAAACAAAGCTGAAATGAGTATTTGCCAATATAAATACCTTTCAATATTTGAACATCGCTTCACAGCGGGACACAGCTCCTACCGAGAAATCAACAAATCGAGCAAATAAAATTAATGAGCATCAACCAACAATCCATCGATCAGACCGTCGCGCTTGCCGGACTCGCCCAATCGGTTCGAATCGTTCAACATATCGCCTGGAAAGGCGAAACTAACCAGACTGATTTTAAAGCGATGGTTGCCAGTTTATTAAGAATTGATGCAAAATCCGCTGTTGCCGTTTATGGCGGTAGTTTTGAAGTAAGCTCAGGTCTACGATTATTAAAACAACAATTAGACACCACCAATAACAGTAAAGATCCCGAATTTGTTGGTATCATTATCAATCTATTAAGCCTGCAAAAACAACTCAGTGCTAACACAAAATTGATGGATAAATTATCCGCATATATGGCTAAGCTCTCTGCCAGATACTCTGATGAGAATTTCTACCAGGACGATGAGTTATTTAAACAATTATTACGAGATTGTTCCGAAGCTTATAAAGAAACCTTGTCTAAATTGTCAAATAGAATTCAAGTAAAAGGTGAGCCTAAATTTTTAAAACCACAGGAAAATCAAATTCAAGTGAGAGCAGCATTATTATGCGCAATTAGAAGCGCATTTTTATGGCGTCAATCAGGTGGCTCACGGTGGCATTTTTTATTTAAGAAAAAAGCTATTTTGGAAACCGTGGATTATCTTCTGAGCAACCCTCAGAAACAGTAAAATCAAACATCATTACTATTATTTACTTTGATATCGTGCCGCCAGCGATTATAAACGGGCAACCAGAGACGTTTTTTGAACAAATAAACACCTGCGGTAAGCAAATTAAAGCTTTTTAAAACCATTTGAAAAACAGAAATTAATGTTTTGTCGACAATATCTGCGCTTTTGTTTGACGAAAGACGTAAATACCACTATATTGTCGACATTCATTGCTAAAACTAATTTTGAAACTAATGTCGCTGATCACCGAGTCACCCATCACAGCAGCCGATAAAACCTTTTTCCAACTAAGAAAGGATATCGTTAAAGGTAAGGTCCTATCTGGCTCAAAACTCAGCGAAACAGAATTGTCGACAAACTATGGGGTCAGCCGTGCAGTGATCCGAGAAGCCATCAATCGTCTGGAGGCCTGCCATCTGGTTGAGCGAAAAGCCAATATCGGTGCCAGAGTGGTTGCCTTAACCCCTGAAGGCTTAGTGGAACTTTATCAAGTCAGAGAATCCCTCGAAGGTATGGCGGCAAGGCTTGCTGCAACCAACATGACCGATGAAGAAATTGCTGGCTTGAATGCCCTCTTAACGACTCACTTTCAGACGGTAAAAACTGGCGAGACTTATTATCAAGAAGCTGGCGACGTGGATTTTCATTATCGAATAATATTAGGCAGCAAAAATAGTCATCTGATATCTATACTAATTGATGGTATTTACCATTTAATTCGTATGTATCGGGTTCAATTTGGTATGGCCGGACCAAGAGTGACAACCGCCTTTGATGAGCACAAACATATTGTTGGAGCGATATCCAATCGAGATGCCGAACTGGCTGAAATATTGATGCGTCGACATATTTTGTATACGAAAAATAGTTTTGAAAAAAAATTAGCGAGTAATGCTATTTAAATATTCTCTTTAATTAAATACAAACATTAAATTTTACCTTATTGTGGAAACCATTATGAACACATTACACCGCAAGCCTTTACCCGGTACAGAGCTGGATTATTTTGATACACGCTCAGCCGTTGATGCAATTGAGCCGGGCGCTTATGCCAAACTCCCCTACACTTCCCGAGTGCTGGCTGAAAACTTGGTGCGCCGTTGCCCTCCTGAGTCACTAACTGATTCTCTCAAACAGATTATTAAGCGTAAGCGCGAGTTAGACTTTCCATGGTTTCCAGCGCGAGTGGTTTGTCATGATATTCTCGGACAAACCGCACTGGTCGATTTAGCTGGTTTGCGGGATGCGATAGCCGATAAAGGCGGTGACCCTTCACAGATTAATCCGGTCGTTCCGACCCAGTTAATTGTTGATCACTCGCTAGCCGTCGAACACGCTGGATTTGAAAAAAATGCGTTTGAAAAAAACCGCGAAATAGAAGATCGCCGTAATGAAGATCGTTTCCACTTTATTAACTGGACCAAAACCGCATTTAAAAATGTGGATGTGATCCCGCCGGGCAATGGCATTATGCATCAGATTAATCTGGAGCGTATGTCACCAGTTATACAGGCCCGTGAAGGGGTTGCTTTTCCTGATACTTTGGTCGGCACTGACAGTCACACACCCATGGTGGACGCGTTAGGCGTTATCGCTGTTGGTGTGGGCGGGCTGGAAGCCGAAAGCGTGATGCTTGGCCGTGCTTCTTATATGCGCCTACCGGATATCATCGGTGTGGAGCTAACTGGCAAGCCTCAGCCGGGCATTACCAGTACCGATATCGTATTGGCTTTAACCGAATTCTTAAGAGCCGAAAAAGTAGTTTCCAGCTACCTCGAATTTTACGGTGAAGGTGCTGCTCATTTAACCTTAGGCGACCGCGCAACCATTTCAAATATGACGCCAGAGTTTGGCGCGACTGCGGCGATGTTCTCCATCGATCAACAAACCATTGATTACTTAAAATTGACCGGCCGTGAAGATGAGCAAGTTAAACTGGTAGAAGCCTATGCAAAAGAAAGCGGACTTTGGGCTGATAGCTTAACGAATGCAGAATATGAACGAGTACTTCATTTCAATTTATCCTCAGTGTGTCGCAATATTGCCGGACCTTCTAATCCGCACAACCGAGTAGCGACTTCCGAATTAGCCAAGCGAGGCATCAGCGGAAGAGTCGAAAATGAACCTGGTCTGATGCCAGATGGCGCTTGTATTATCGCCGCAATTACCAGCTGTACTAATACCAGTAACCCGCGCAATATGATTGCCGCCGGTCTGATTGCCCGCAACGCTAACGCACTGGGTTTAACTCGTAAACCCTGGGTAAAAACCTCATTAGCGCCTGGCTCCAAAGCGGTAAAACTTTATCTGGAAGAAGCCAACCTTTTGCCTGAATTAGAACAATTAGGATTCGGCATAGTCGCATTTGCCTGTACATCTTGTAACGGCATGAGCGGTGCGCTCGACCCGGTTATCCAGAAAGAAGTGCTGGATCGCAACCTGTACACCACCGCAGTCTTATCCGGAAACCGAAATTTCGACGGGCGTATTCACCCACATGCTAACGAGGCCTTTTTAGCCTCCCCTCCTTTGGTGGTTGCTTATGCGATTGCTGGAACTATTCGTTTTGATATTGAACGAGATGCGCTAGGCATTGATAAGGATGGCAATCCGATCACCCTGAAAGATATCTGGCCAAGTGATGAAGAAATCGATGCAGTCATCTCTAAGAGCGTAAAACCCGAGCAATTCAGAAAAGTTTACAACCCGATGTTTGATCTCAAAGTTGAATATGGCGAAGACAATAACCCACTTTATGATTGGCGTCCAAATACCACTTATATTCGCCGTCCTCCCTATTGGGAAGGCGCATTGGCTGCCGAGCGTACTATGAAGGGCATGCGACCACTGGCAGTGCTCGGCGACAATATCACCACCGATCACCTTTCGCCTTCCAATGCCATTCAGGCTTCCAGTGCAGCCGGAGAATATTTAGCTAAAATGGGATTGCCAGAAGAAGATTTTAATTCTTATGCCACTCACCGTGGCGATCACTTAACCGCTCAACGCGCCACTTTTGCCAACCCAAAATTGTTTAATGAAATGGTTAAAGAAAATGGTGAAGTTAAGCAGGGATCGTTTGCTCGAATTGAACCAGAAGGTAAAGTGACTCGCATGTGGGAAGCGATTGAAACTTATATGGATCGCAAACAGCCACTAATTATTGTTGCTGGCGCTGATTATGGTCAAGGCTCTTCACGTGACTGGGCGGCTAAAGGTGTTCGACTAGCGGGAGTTGAAGTGATTGCTGCTGAAGGTTTTGAACGTATCCATCGGACTAATTTGCTTGGGATGGGTATTTTACCGCTAGAGTTTAAAGCTGGGGTAAATCGCAATACACTCAACATTGATGGAACTGAAACTTATGATGTTAAAGGTGAACCTAGTCCTGGAACGACTTTGACATTAATCGTCAATCGAAAAAATGGTGAAACCGTGGAAGTCCCGATGACCTGTCGACTGGATACTGCCGAAGAAGTTTCTATTTATGAAGCTGGTGGTGTATTACAGCGTTTTGCTCAGGACTTTTTGGAGTCTACGGCTAGTTAATCTTAACCGCAATAAAATTCATTAGATGTTGCACGAACGCTTCGCGAATAATGGTGGGTTACGGCATAAAGACTGCCTAACACACCCTACAAAAAATAGTTAAACAGGATAAATATTCAATGACCCATATTCCTCAAATCAAAATCCCAGCAACCTACATGCGAGGCGGAACCAGCAAAGGTGTATTTTTCAAACTTGACGAACTTCCTGAGTCGGCGCAAGTCGCAGGGCCAGCGCGCGATGCATTATTGTTGCGTGTCATT
>JAUUYO010000321.1 GCA_030590405.1 Kangiellaceae bacterium | reverse complement strand
TGCTAGTCGGCGGTTTAATCGTGATGGTGATGTTTTCCGGCTATGAGAATTTCGTTTCTCGCTTAAATATTGACGATAACGCTGAAAAACTCTCCTGGCTCGGGAAGTTGGATTCTGGCTCACTCAAACAAAAAGTCGCCGCCTCGATCGTTGCGATTTCCTCAATTCACCTACTGCAAAAATTTATGAACATCTCAGATAGCTTTGTCGCTGACTCAAGGGCTTATGAATCACAATTAATGTGGTATGTGATTATACATTTGACCTTTGTGCTTTCTGCGCTAGGTATGGCCTGGGTGGATCGAATCAACCGAAATTAATCAAATCAAGCGGAATGGCTTGCTGTGTAAGCTAACTCTCAAATCACTTTCCGATAAATGCCTCTAGCGGCCAATGCTCAAACCGGTATAATCAGCTTTTTCTGGCCAAAAAATATGAGATTCAATGGACGCGGCACTTCAAATACTCAATAACACCTTCGGTTATGAAAATTTCCGATTAAATCAGGCAGACATTGTCGATAGTCTGGTCAATGGCCGGGATGTGCTAGCGTTAATGCCCACCGGTGGCGGAAAATCGCTTTGTTATCAAATTCCTGCGATGGTGCGTCCCGGAGTCGGGGTGATTGTCTCGCCGCTGATCGCTTTAATGCAAGATCAGGTGGATGCGCTCAATTTGGTAGGCGTCAAAGCGGCGTTTATTAATTCCAGTTTAAATATCAGCCAGGTTCGCCAGATCGAACAACAACTATTTTCTGGTGAGTTGGACTTGTTGTATGTTGCCCCAGAGCGATTGCTAACGCCAAATTTTTTGGAGATGCTTGCTCAGTTGACAATTTCGCTGTTTGCTATTGATGAAGCTCACTGTGTTTCTCAGTGGGGTCATGATTTCAGGCCAGAATACCAGCAGCTCAGCATGCTTCATCAGCATTTTCCCAATGTTCCTAGAGTTGCACTCACCGCCACTGCCGATCAAAGAACCCGTTTTGAAATTATTCAACAACTTGAACTGCAAGATGCGGCGCAGTTTATTAATAGCTTTGACCGACCGAATATCAGGTACGCGATTTCCGAAGGACAAAATAGTCGCGATCAGTTATGGCGCTTTTTAGAAAGTGAATATCCCAATGATGCCGGGATCGTTTATTGTTTATCTCGTAAAAAAGTTGAGGCAACTGCCGAATGGTTACAGAAAAAAGGCCGAAACGCTTTACCTTATCACGCCGGTCTTAATCAGCAAACCAGGCAGCAAAATCAACAACGATTTTTACGCGAAGAAGGCGTGATAATTGTGGCTACGATTGCGTTTGGTATGGGGATTGATAAACCAGATGTGCGCTTCGTGGCTCACTTAAGTTTACCTAAAAGCATCGAGGCCTATTATCAGGAAACCGGCCGTGCAGGCCGCGATGGTGAACCATCGGCCGCCTGGATGGCTTATGGTCTGCAGGATGTGATCACCTTAAGACAAATGATGCAGCAAAGTGACGCTTTAGAGAGCTACAAGCAGATCTCTCAACAAAAACTGGATGCAATGTTAGGTTTGTGTGAATCAACCTCTTGTCGCCGACAAATACTGCTAAGGTACTTTGATGAAACATTGGCGACGCCTTGCGGCAATTGTGATAACTGTTTACAGCCACCGCAAACCTGGGACGCCACGGAAGCCGCCCGACAAGCGTTATCTTGCGTCTACCGTTCTGGTCAGCGGTTTGGGGTGGGGTATGTCATTGATATTTTACAAGGTAAAAGTGATACCAGAATTCAAAACAACCGCCACGACCAACTTTCTACCTTTGGCATTGGAGAGCATTTATCCGTTGCTGAGTGGCGGAGTCTATTTAGACAATTAATTGCTCAGGGATTTTTATTTGTTGATCATGAACGCTTTGGTGGAGTGCGGTTAAACGAAAAAAGTCGGCCTTTATTAAAAGGTGAAGAATCCCTCCATGCAAGAAAACTAATCAAACCAGCAAAAAACAAAAAGACCACCAAGGCGAAAGTTGCCAGCATCCATCAACCATTAATGGACGCTTTAAAAGTCCTTAGAAAATCACTTGCGGAAGAGCAAGGTTTACCGCCTTTTGTGATTTTTCATGATTCAACCTTGATCCAGATGAGTGAGCAACGGCCAACCGAATTACGCGATATGCAATTTATCAGCGGTGTTGGTGAGAAAAAATTATCCCAATATGGCGAGGCTTTTATTCAGGTGATTAAAGACCATCCTTTACCGCAGGAAATAAATATTCACTTTAGCGACACAGTGAATGAGTCATTGATGTTATTTGCCAAGGATTTTTCGATAGAAGAGGTTGCAACGCAGCGCAATCTTTCTGAAGGCATTGTCTATGGGCATTTAGCTGAGGCCATTGCGGTTGGCATGTTAGATCCGTTGGATGTTTTACCAATTGAGCAAGATGATTATCATTTGATCAGTCAAACCATTAGTAGCTTTGCTGATGAACCTCAAGGGCGGTTGAAGAAAATTCGTGAAGTGTTGGGGGATGAGTTTGGTTATGGGATTATTCAGTGTGTGATGGCGGCTGAAGAGGGGGTGAATTAGTTTGGCTAATTTCTTATAGCGGCCATATTGCAGGCATGCTATTGACGATAAAGTTTAAAAGCGGTTTTGCAACGTTGCGAAACCGCTTTTAAATTTAAAAAACTACAAAGCCTTCAACTTGATCCGTCCATTCACATTCTCCATAGAAAGTCG
>JAUUYO010000098.1 GCA_030590405.1 Kangiellaceae bacterium | reverse complement strand
TATTTCATGTTAGCACTTCACCAAAATGGTAGAAATAATAACAACCGTTTCAGAATGAAAAAGAAAACACACTTTCAATTTAAGTTTACACTCATTGAGAGAAAGGTAAATCATTTACCCTCAATGCGGTCGAGCGCTTTAACGCCTACATAACTAGCAACTAACTGCGGAGGCCTGTTTTTTTAGGCCGTAGCTGTTAACTGCCTGCGTTAATGTAATGGTTAGGGCTAGTTTTCTTCCCACTCGTTTTCATAGCCTTCATTCGATAAGTATATATAGAACGTATTGCATAAATACTCTAGCCACATATCTATGTTTTCATGCTCTCTAATAACTCCGTTTTTATCTTCTTCAACGGTTTTATCAACCATACTCCAATAAAAAGCTGCTAATACTCTTGCTTCATTAGAGTTTTCTACGTCACCCTTATTCAATATGTCAAGCGCACTGCTATCACCTAGCAATTTTGCATAATAAATAGCTACGTCTTTTTCTTCTTGTGTTTTATATTTAATCATAATGCCACCTGAGCATTTTTAATTTTCGACATCCGATCGGCCACCCATTGTAATTTACGAACTAATTGCTCTACTCTCATTTGTTCTGTTACAATCAAAAAATAATGCCGCTTCTTTTTATCATTTGGGTCTAAGACGATCTTTAAACCAGGCGGCAATTCAGCGGCTTCAATAACCCAGTAAACATCAACTGGTTTTCCCCCATTACGAGTAGATTTTAACCTGTATATTTGCTTTAAATGTTGCCAATGGCCAGAAAATGATAAACCCATACTATTGCTAGGCAGTACCCATTTTCCACATACAGAAAACAGATAATCTCTTTTTCTGATTCCGCTTACATATTCACCGCCGTCTTTTCCTTCATACAGTGTTGGATGCTCTCCTTTTGTAGTCGGTCGTGCATAAAAAGCGCCAATATCTTTTATGTATTCTCTTAAATCTTCCAGAGTTTTAAATTGTTCCAACGTGGTGCTCCTTTGTGATTCGTTGCTTGCCCTAACGCCCGCCGCAGAAGTGTGTTGTTCAGCATCTGCTGCCGGTTCTGGTTAAAAAGGCAGCCAGTTGATGTGGTTGCTTTTTGGTTATTTGTTAGCAATTATTTCACGAGCATTATTGACGTAGCTTGATGATAGGACCATAAACCACATGTATCTGAATACCAAAGTCTAATTTTCTTACCGCTCGCTAGAGCGGCCATGGCGGTACTGTAAGCTCGGCCACGTCTAGCGTCTGAATCGGCACTGAAAGACCAATTATTTAAAGAACAGCCCGTGGTATACACACTACCTCCCGAAGTATATATAATAACCGCATCTGTCTTACCTTCAGTGAAAATTTTTGTTACGGTTAGATCGGGTGTCCAACTTGCCGCATAAGAGAACGAAGATAAAACAAATAAAAATATAGAAAAAAACACTTTTGACATAAAACTTCCTCATTATAAATTATTAACGTTTTGCCGTTGACGAAAGTAACTTTTGACGACGCAGGAGTCAACTGTTAATTTTCGGCAACCGGCACTGGTTAAAAAAGCGGCCTATTGATACGACTGCTTTTTGATTCTGTGCCGTGTGACTGTGGCACGTTTTATTTGGTTTGTGTATTCTAAAATTGTTGCTTCGTAGTACCTACTGTTGGCAAGCTTTAAATACTAACTTCAAAACCACTTCGTAGCGCTACGCTTTCCTATGAGTTACTTTTTCCAAGAGCTGAAAAACTAACGAAAAAAGCCCTGACGTTCCCACTGGGGAGAAAAGACTACACGTTTTGACTTTAGTGTTTCTAAATACAATATTTGATACCTTAATGCTAAGATTTTCAAAATTAGCACTAGAGCGCTTTAACGTCGAGTGCACCGATTGGTTATAATTTCTCTGTTCTTAAGCTGATTCTAAATAATTTAATTGATAGAAAAATGCACCATACTCCTGCAAAAAAACCAAACAAAGCGCTATAATTTATGCCTTGCCCGCCTGAGACGGTCAACAAAAACAAACTGTATGCAATTGCTCCAAGACCGAACCCTGCAAACATAGCTTTTCCTACAATAATACAAACACTCTTAAAACTTTCAAAATTCATGGAGTCTTCTCTTGAAAATATAACAGTTGATTCTAAGGCATTAGGCCAACGTTAACCTTTGCCTTAGTTATTTTTAATATCCCAAAGATACGGAGTTACTGTTGCTATTTCAAGCTTTAATAATTTGGTATAAATTAAATAGTTAACGACTTCAAATAAAGTAGCCTTAATTCTGATAAAAACTTAATATTCAATTAGTTACGGTAACAACGTTACTTTCTACTTCGTCACCCCCGACTATACACGACCCAAATTTAGAGATACAACTTTTATCGAGGCCAGAGTTCAGGTTAGCGTACAAACTATACAAAAGTGAGCATTCTGCCATAGTTATTTTCTGTGCAAAGGGAATATTCTCGTATGACTAAACGCATATTATCCCAATATAAACAACGCCTTGCCTACTTACATTTTTAATTAAAGGCGCATTTTGCCTTAGTTATAGACAAAATTCTTTAAGAATCACTTGTAATGCAGCAGTAATTAATGGGGGACACATCGTGCGCCGTTACCGGCATTTAATCTAGCGGGTTAAAGTCCCGTCCGAGTAATTATCTCATTCACTCGGTAGTACCGCAAAGCAGCCATTGAGTAATTGATGGCTGTAAGTTTTGTAAGGGCGAAACAGCAGGCCGCAACGTAAGTGAATCGGTATTAGCTTCGTCAACCAATTAAGGATGTTGACCCTTTGATCTGATGGGGAAAACTGTCACCTTTCAATCGAGCAGCTGCAATATTGCTGCGACAATGGGATAGATTGTTAGGATCCTTCGGGGTTATACGAGTGGCATGTTGTTGAAAATAAGGTGTGCAGGACGGGAGATCCAATATCGTGGTGATGCAACACTTATGGCTCAAATACGCGAGGCTAAAAACTGTACAATTTTCAACCTGTACCTTTATTTTGATTGAGGTATAATCGCGCAACTTTGTAAATGTAGTAACTATCGTCAAGGCCTATATGTCAGTTAATACTTTCGACCCTACACAAACTACTACTCTTGAAACGCCTAAAGAGATGTTAGCAGAAAATGCCAGTAATATACCAAAAGAGGGCAAACAAGGTGCTGGGCGTATAGGGTTCATCAGTTTAGGCTGCCCTAAAAACCTGGTTGACTCAGAGCGGATCCTCACCCAGTTGAAGACTGAAGGATACGAAGTGGTTCCCAGTTATAACGAGGCTGAATTGGTCATTGTCAATACTTGCGGTTTTATCGACAGCGCTGTGAAAGAGTCCTTAGATACTATCGGTGAAGCACTCGCCGAAAATGGTAAAGTTTTGGTCACCGGTTGTTTAGGTGCTAAAGATAATGAAATAAGAGAAATTCATCCTAATGTTTTAGGTGTGACTGGGCCGCATGCTTACGATGAGGTTTTGAAACAAGTCCATCAACATATTCCAAAACCTGAGCACGATCCATTTGTTAGCTTGGTACCGGATCACGGGGTGAAACTCACACCTAAACATTTTGCTTATTTAAAAATATCGGAAGGCTGTAATCATCGTTGCACTTTTTGTATTATTCCATCGATGCGCGGCGATCTGGATTCGAGACCTGTAGGTGATGTGCTCAGTGAAGCGAAACGTTTGGTGAATGCCGGGGTAAAAGAGCTGTTGGTTATTTCGCAAGATACCTCGGCGTTTGGTGTGGATACAAAATATCGCACTGGTTTTTGGGATGGCATGCCGGTTAAGACCCGTTTGCTTGAATTGTGTGAACATTTGGGGAAAATGGGCGTTTGGGTTCGTCTGCATTATGTGTATCCCTATCCGAGTGTCGATAAACTTATTCCATTAATGGCAGAAGGAAAAATATTGCCTTATCTGGATGTGCCTTTTCAGCACGCCAGTCCACGCATTCTCAAACTAATGAAACGTCCTGGAAATATAGAAAAGACTTTGGAGCGAATTAATCGATGGCGAGAAATCTGTCCAGAACTCGTGATCCGTTCGACTTTTATTGTCGGTTTTCCTGGGGAGACAGAACAAGAGTTTGAGGAGCTACTGGAATTTTTAGAACAGGCACAACTCGATCGGGTTGGCTGTTTTGCTTATTCGCCTGTTGAGGGGGCGACGGCTAATGAATTACCCGATCCTGTTGATGAATTTATCCAACAAGATCGATTGATGCGTTTTATGGCAGTTCAGGAAAAAATTAGCGAAGCTAAATTGAAACAAAAAATTGGCCAGGAGTTTTTAGTACTGATCGATGAAGTTCACACTGATGGAGCGGTTGGACGAAGTTATGCCGATGCACCAGAGATTGATGGCGTAGTTCATTTGACTGACGAGTTTGATGTTAAGCCTGGTGATAAAGTCTGGGTGCAGATTATTCATTCTGACGCGCACGACCTATGGGGTGTTCGGGTCGAGGAGTAGTTTTTTATCTTTTCGGTTTTTTCGCCAGCCAAACCACAAACTTTGGATCTTTTGATATCACCTGCACTTGAGAAAAATATTGGTTAAGCATCGGTTTGTATTTTAAATGCCGATTGGCCACGATTCTTAATTCACCACTATTTTTTAATTTTTTTGACGACTCTTTAAACATCCGGTTGGCGATCGATAAGGTTTGCACGTTTTGTTGGTGAAAAGGGGGATTACACAGAATATGGTCATAATGGTTATTGGTTAAGCCATCCAGCACATCGGTTACTTTGGTTAACGGTATTTGGCTGATGTTTTCTTGAAAAGTCATTTTAGCGGATTCAACCGCCAACCAGGACTCGTCGGTAAAGGTGACTTCAAGTTTTGGATTTTGTTTCGCCGCAATAGTGCCCAGCACGCCAGTACCACATCCGAGATCGAGCAGTTTTTGACTTGCTTTGGTTTCAGGCATGTACTGTAATAAAACATTGGATCCAATATCCAGACTGTCCCGCGAAAAGACGCCGGGTAATCCAATGACATTAAGTCCCGATTGTTTGATTTGGAATTGACAAGCCGAATCAATGAGCAGGTTTTGATTGAGCGATTGAGTGGTTAAATGATCAAACTTTGAAAAAATTAATCTAGCTTTTTTTTTGGCCAGAGAGGTAGTGGTTTTGCCGATAATTGACTCAAATAGTTTAAGATTGGATTTATGAATGTCTTTACTCATTCCAGCCGACAGTATGACTGTATCTCGATGAATAAATGGCAGCAGACTTTTTAACTGAAAACTCAATAAACTATTATGTTTTGGGATGCGAATGATGACCCAGTCAAATTTTATTCCACCCGCAAGCTGTTGTTCGCATTGATTGATATGCTGCAATTTTTGATTAAGCGAATTGGCGTTTAGATTGTTTTGAATAGCCGTTTTAGAAAGGTAAGAGTCGGTCCAATAAGTAGGCTGGAATTCGCTTAAGCTACAACTCAATGCGCCAAACTGATCGTTGATGATAAGTGATTTGTCATCTTGCTTGAGGGGATTTTCATTTATCCATTCGAGCAAATGTTCGTCGGCAGCATTCCATGCTTTAAGGGTTTTATCTTTGGTGATTGGGAATCGCTGAAGCTTAGTTTTTTCAAGCGGTATGATTTTTTTTAGCATATTATTTTTATTTAGAAACCTGAGTTTTCATCATCTTCGTCATCATCAAAACCAGATTTTGATTTATCATAGTCATCAGGGATTTTGAAGTCTTTTGATTTTAATAAGGTCATCATGCCGCCCACAATAAAGAGTAAAACTAAAACAATAATGATGAGTGCGGTCCACATGTTTTTCTCCTATGGTATTAAAATTTTCGGTTATTCATGTCATTGCGAGGAGGAACGACGCGGCAATCTCTTACAGTGAGGTACTAAACTAACAAATTTCCCCATACAAATCTTGCCAGTCAGTATTTTCTTTTTCTATCAATTTAACTTTTTTCTTTCGAGATCCCGCTTTTAATTGTTTTTCTCGAACTATTGCAGATTCTACATCGGTTGTTGATTCAAAATAAACCAGTTTATTTAGATTGTATTTTTTTGTAAAACCATCGACTAGTTTGTTCTTGTGTTCGTAGATCCTTCGGATTAAGTTGTTTGTTACTCCGATATATAGAGTGGTATTATTTTTATTGGTTAAGATGTAAATATAGTATTGGTTCATTGGGTTGGATTAGAGCCAGTATCACTTAGGGAGATTGCCGCGTCGTTCCTCCTCGCAATGACGGGGGGCTGACAGATATTGTTAAAATACTGTGAACAGTAATGGTCAAATCGATCAGCAATAAACTGGCTCGAGCAGATATCACTTTTCCCTAAATAATCTGAACACTGCTTAAAGGGAAAAGCTTTCTGGATCTGTTCACTTATCGCGATATGCGAAATATGCCAGGCTTCAGCGGATACGCCTTGCTGATAGTTTTGATATGGCCTAAAAAATCCGTACTTGCTTAAGTTCTTATCTAACCAGTCATTCAGTTCACAACAAACGCCTGTTAGCGCAAATTCTTCTGGAATAAGCTCTACTTTGTGACCTTTTTTTATCGCATCAGCTGAAAAAATATCTAAATCTGTCCCCCAATGGTGACGGCTTAATCCGGGGAGCGCAGACCATAAACTGATAGCCTTGTATTTTTCCATATCGGACATTTGAGTAATATTGAGGGGACGACCATGGCGTGAAAAAACTGGGCGGTAGCCTTGCCATTTTTCATTCCAGATGGAAAGTTGCTGTTCAAATGAACGATAGCTGCTAATGGTTGCGATTGGCACATCATCACTTTTAGCCGCTGACAATAAAAGCGCCAAATCGGGCTGGATTGATGGATGAATAAGGTAATTCTTGCTGCCTGACTGACACTCAACCAGATATGTCTGGTCAATGCCAATGGCTTGTTGCCAACTCAAATTCATTCTGAGGTCGCCAAAAGGTTGACCAGTATCTGGTAGTAGATATCAGACAATCTATCTAAATCCTCAACACTGACAAACTCATTGACTTGATGAATGCTGCTATTGATAGGGCCAAGCTCAACAATTTGCGCGCCGGTTTTCGCAATAAATCTACCATCCGAAGTGCCGCCGCTGGTTTGTTTAGAGGTTTCGATGCCGCAAACTTTCATGATGGCATCACTGGTGGCGTTGATCAATTGCAGCGATTCGGTAATAAAAGGCTCGCCATTAAGCTTCCATTCCAGATCCGAATTTTTACAATGCTTATTGACAAAAGTGGTCATGCGATCTCTTAATTGCATCGCGGTGAACTCTGTGGAAAATCGAAAATTAAATTCAATATCAATTTCACCGGGAATAACATTACTTGCTTCTCCTGCTTTAATATTAGTTATTTGCAGGCTGGTGGGCGGAAAGTTTTCATTGCCTTTATCCCACTCTATTTTGGTAACTTCTTCTAAAAAATAAGCGGCGGTATGGATCGCATTTTCAGCGAGGTGTGGATAAGCTACATGGCCCTGAATACCGTGAATTTTTAACCAGCCTGTGAGTGAACCTCGCCGACCTATTTTGATCACGTCGCCTAGCTCAGCGGTTGATGATGGTTCACCAACCAATGCATAATCGATCCTTTGTTTTCTTTTTTGTAACTCTTCGATGACCTTAATAGTACCATTGATAAATGGACCTTCTTCATCACTGGTGATCAGAAAAGCAATGCTCCCTTGATGAGCCGGATTATTTTTAATAAATCGATTGGTCGCACTAATCATCGCCGCAATTGAGCCTTTCATATCGGCTGCGCCACGACCAAATAGTACGCCATTTTTTATGGTAGGTTCAAAAGGTGGTGAATTCCATTTATCTAAATTTCCCGGAGGCACTACATCTGTATGACCGGCAAATAAAAAAACGGGTCCTGTATCATTTTTGCTTCCAGGCGAAGGACTGATCGCCCAAAGATTTTTAGTGTCAGCAAAATTCATCTCTTCAAAATAGAAATTAGAGTCCGCTAGCAAAGCTTGAATGGTTTTTTGACAATCTGCATCCTCAGGCGTGACTGATTGCCTTGCAATCAGCTCCTTTGCGATGTCTAGTGTAGTGGATGTCATTTTATATCAGTTACTTTTATAAAAAGAGATGATCCCAGTCATCCGGTTTAAAACCGACTGACCAGAACTCTCCATTAAACATGACGGGCCGTTTGACCACTGTTGGATAGGTCTGGATTAATTTAATCACCGCAGCATCATCGTTTAATAACTTATCTTCACTGGGGGTTTTTCTCCAGGTTAATCCGCGTTTATTGATCAGTTTGTCTTTATCGACTTGTTCCAGCCATTCGCTGATCAATTCAGCAGGCAAGGTTTCTTTTTTCAAATCATGAAAGACACAATCTATTTGTTTTTCTGCTAGCCATTTGAGCGATTTTCGAACGGTATCGCAATTTTTAATACCGTATAAATGTACCTCATGTGACATCAGTTGATCCTTTGTTGTAGTGTGAATTGTTGAAGGATGAATTGTTGTAGGATGAATTGCTGTAGAGCGTTTTTTGCTCGTAATCCACCGGATTTATATAGTTTGATTTTGAAGCTGTCAATCCATTCTCAACAAGTCATTGATCGAAGTCTTTGAGCGAGTTTTTTCATCCACCTGTTTAACAATAACTGCACAATATAAACTATAATTGCCATTTTCGGAGGGCAAACTGCCAGAGACAACGACGGAACCTGCCGGTACTCTACCATAAGTTATCTCACCAGTTGCACGATTAAATATTTTAGTACTCTGACCGATAAACACTCCCATTGAAATAACCGATCCTTTTTCCACGATCACGCCTTCAACAATCTCACTTCTTGCACCGATAAAACAGTTATCTTCAATGATCGTCGGACTCGCTTGCAGTGGCTCTAATACTCCACCGATCCCGACGCCGCCAGATAAGTGAACATTTTTACCGATTTGAGCGCAAGACCCCACCGTTGCCCAGGTGTCGACCATGGTGCCTTCATCGATATACGCCCCGATATTAACGTAGCTTGGCATCAGCACCACGTTCTTGTTAACAAAACAGCCATTTCTAACAATCGCTTGAGGCACTACGCGAACGCCCATTTGGTTAAATTGCTGTTCGCTAGTGTTGGCATATTTTAGAGGAACCTTGTCAAAATAAGCGGTGTGCCCGGCATCAATTTTCTGGTTGTCTCGAATTCTAAAAGAGAGTAATACGGCTTTTTTTGCCCATTCGTTTACTTTCCAACCATCGGCGGTTGGTTCGGCGACTCTCAGTGTGCCATTGTCGAGTTTTTCCAGAGTTTGGGTCACTGCGGCATAAACCTCATCGGAAACATTGTCCGGTTGGATTTGTTGGCGATTTTCAAATGCCTGCTCGATGATCGATTGTATATTTTTCATTATTGGTAAACCTTTTAATTAATCTCTATTGGCTAATTTTTGGTTGATCGCCTGTTTTATATCCAGTCGTTCTTGAGGTGTGTCTATCGCCGTATTGTTTTTGTGACTGATGATAAAGGTATCCTCAACTTTTTCGCCGAGTGTGGTAATACGTGCATCATGCAAGCGTACATCACATTGTTTGAAAGCCTGGGCTAATAATGCAAGCAAACCTGGTTGATCTCCTGCGATAATATCAAGGCGAGTATAATGGCTATACTCGTCGTTAGAAAATACTATTTCGGTATTAACATCAAAGTGTTTAAACTGACGCGGCATGCGCTTTTGAATGGGAATTTTGGTCGAATCAGGCGCTTCAATATTTCGTTTTAATGATTGTTGTAATCTTTGTTGTTCAGTGCGACTGATCTCTGGTCTGCCGGTATTATCGAGAGTGAAAAAACTATCATAACAATAGCCATTTTTGTCCGTATAAATGCTGGCACCTTGAACATTGAGTCCATGTTGGGCAAATGTTGCGGTTAAACTGGCAAACAAATCGTCAATGTCTTTGCTATAAATAAAGATCTCGATACCACCCCCATCAAGTCTCTTACGAATAGCAGCAACGGTCTGTGGGCTGGATAAATTAGCTCGGTCAATTTGTTCAATAATGCACTGGCTATGCCAGGCAATGGTTTTAGCTGGATTTTTTGTAAAATAGGATTTATCCAAATACTGCCAGTAGTGTTCAATATCTTCGACTTTGATGTTCTTGTCTATTAAGATATCTAAAGCAGCTTGCCTGGTATCTTGCCAAGGCTCAAATTGCCTGATTTTTTGATTGCTTAAGTAAGCAAGAGTGGTAATTGTCAGTTCCTTTAATAACGAATCTTTCCAAGAGTTCCATAAGGTGCGACTGGTCGCCCTGATGTCAGCTACCGTTAAGATATAAAGCAGTTCGAGTCGCTCCGGCGTCGCAACCAGATCGCCAAAATTCTTGATGACTTTTGGATCGGAAGTATCTCGTTTCTGGGCAATGATTGACATTAACAAATGATTGGCGACCAGCCAGCTAATTAATTCGCTATCGGCTTTCGGGAGGTTATGTTTTTTGCAAAACTCTAAAGCTTCTTGTGCGCCAATTTCACTGTGATCACCGCCACGGCCTTTTCCGATATCGTGAAAAAGTCCGGCCAAATAAATAATTTCTGGTTTGGATTGTTTCGACATTATTTCATGGCATAAGGGATAGGCTTTGGATTTTTCGGCATGATTAAAACGCATTAAAAATTTCAACAATAATAACGTGTGTTCATCAACTGTATAACTATGAAACATATCATATTGCATCTGGCCTGATATTCTTCGAAATACCGGCAGATAATCAGATAGAACACCACTACGTTTCATCAGAAACATCGCTTGTGATGAGGTATGGTGGATCCGCCAAAAATCGATAAAAAGCGTTTTGTGTTTAGGATTGTCAATAAAATTCTGATTGATTCCATTTCGCATCGCGCGTATCGCTCGGGAGGTATCAGCATCTATGCCTCGAACGCCTTCATTTTGAGCTACGACGTGAAACACCTTTAACAACTGGCTGGGATCTTTTTTAAAGATTGCAAGGTCATTGGCGCTCACCCGTTGATTAACCAGTGAGTAGTTCTCATCAATCGGTATTGTTTTGCTTGAAATCGTCGAACTGGTCAAGCTTTCTTCGATTGCCTGCAAAAGTATGTCACTAATATTTCGCACAACCCGCACACTGCGATAATATTTTTTCATCATCTTTTCGACCGCCAGGATATTTTCGCTGTCTTCAAATCCCATAGAGGCGGCGGTATTTTTTTGATGATCAAATAACAACCGGTCTTCGTATTTACCTGAAACAAGATGTAGTGCGAAGCGGACTCTCCAAATAAAAAGTTGACACTTTACCAGTGAGTAATATTCTTTTTTTGTGATCATTCCTTGATGAATGAGTTGCTCCAAAGATTTTGGATAAAAACATCTCTGAGCGATCCAGACGACTGTTTGCAAATCTCTTAAGCCGCCAGGGCTGGATTTTACATTGGGTTCTAAATCGTAGGATGAGCTCTTATATTTTTCGTAGCGCTGTTCTTTTTCTTCCGATTTTGCGTTGAAGAAATCGATTGGTTTCCATATTTTATTGGGCGCGGTTTTTACAATCAGTGAATCAAAAAGCGTTTTTTCGCCAATCAATAATCGCGACTCCATGATATTGGTCACAACAGTAATATCTTG